>NZ_LOSX01000087.1:0-218014 GCF_001521985.1 Burkholderia sp. RF4-BP95
CCCTGTGCGGCCATCACGGCCGGGCTCGTGTAGTTTTCCGACGCGATCAGCTCGATGTGCTCTTCCTGGCGGCGGTTCTCGTCCTGAATGGCAGTCCAGAGTTCCGGATCGACGTTGGCGACGGTGCTGGTAGTGCGATTGAACATGATGATTGATCAAAAGAAAGTGATGGATTGACCCTGGTATGCCGGACTTGCCCGGACCCGCGAAGCCGGGCGCCTGACCGGCGCCCGACGACGTCATCGCCCATGCCGCCCCGCGATGCCGGCTGAACGGTGATTCGGCATTGCCATTCCAGCAGACGCAAATCGGTTCAGATAGAAGGATTACGACAATCCGCTAGGACGCATCGCGCGACGACCCAGCAAAAAAAATCGAAGGTCCGCATCGCTGCGGAACCTTCGACGGAACCTGCCGCTCCTGGAGAACGCGTGCCTGCCCTTCGGCCTCCTGCGAATATCGGGGCCTAAACGGCGGAAAAACAGTTGTCGACGAACAGGTGCGTGCCGTTGACGAAGCTCGATTCGTCCGACGCCAGGAACAGCGCGGCCGCGGCCACTTCCGACGGCTCGCACAGCCGGCCTTGCTGCACCGCGATGGCCGCTTCGGTCGCGTCCACGCCCATCGCCTGCAGATCCTTCAACTCGCGCATCCCGTGCGGCGTGCGGATGAACCCGGGCGCCAGCGCGTTGCAGCGGATGCCGCGGTCGCGGTACTCGACGGCGATCGCCCGCGCGAACATGTGGCACGCGCCCTTGGTCGCGTCATACAGCACCTCGCCGGGCGTCGCGCACACGGCCGAGATCGACGACGTGCAGACGATGCTGCCGCGCCCCTTTTCCAGCATCTGCGGGAGGACCGCCTTCGTCATCAGGAACATGCTCTTCACGTTCACGCCCATCAGCCAGTCCCATTCCGACTCCTCGATGTCGAGGAACGGTTTGACGATCAACGTGCCCGCGTGATTGAACAGGATGTCCGCATTGCCATACTGCCCGCGCGCCGCGTCGACCGCCGCCTGCACGTCCGACTGCCTCGACACGTCGGCGCCGAGGCCGATCGCCTGCAAGCCGGCATCGCGCAGCCGCGACGCAAGCGTTTCGGCCGCGTCGCCGTCGCGGTCGACGATCGCCACCTTCGCGCCCTGTGCGGCGAACAGTTCGGACGCGGCGGCGCCGCATCCGCCCGCGCCGCCGCTCACAATGGCGACCTTGCCGGCCAGGCGCCCGTCAATCTTGGCATTCATTCGTCGTTCTCCAGTCTGGTTCGTTCGGATTGCTCAGCTGAACAGCGTCCGAAGATGATCGTTGAGGAACCGGCCTTCCGGGTCCACGCTGCGGCGCAGTTCGCGGAACGCTTCGGCTTTCGGGAACCAGCGATCCACGTCGTCGCGGTTCGTGAAGTGCAGCTTGCCCCAGTGCGGACGCGACCCGTAATCGCGCAGGATGTCGTCGACGTCCTTCAGGAACGGCCAATAGTCGACGCCGTTCGGCCCGCCCGAGCACGAGATGGTTACGCTGTCCTGATTGTTGAACGGGCTGATCCACGCCGGATCGCCCTTCGTGAAGCGGTACTCGACCGGGAAGATGCAGTCGCGATGCTTCGTGAGGATCAGGTCGCGCACGCGGCGCAGCGCTTCCTTGCCGTGTTCGGCAGGCACTGCGTATTCGAGTTCGTGGAAGTTCGCGACGTAGTGAATCGCATAGACCTCGGCGCTGTACGCGATCTTCTCGTGCTCGCCTTCGAAGAACGTGCGTTCGTCGGTGAGGTCCATCACCTTGATTTCGCACACGTCGTAGTCCTTCTTCGAGTTCGACACCTTCGCGGTATCGGGCAGGCAGTACAGGTGGCGGCTTTCGGACGTCGGGCACCAGAAGAAACCGAAATGCCGGTGCGTGGCCGCAAGCTCGTCGTACTTTTCCATCAGCGCCTCGAAGTCCTCGCGCCACACGCGGTCGTGCAGCCAGAACGCGTCGGTCACCTGCAGCGTCAGCTCCGACACCACGCCGAACAGGCCGAGGTTCACCTGCGTCGCATGCAGCAGGTCGAGGTCCTGCCCGTCGCTCACTTCCATGACCGAGCCGTCGGGGCGAACGATCCGCATCCCGACCACCTGTGACGACAGATTGCTCAGCGTCGTCCCCGTGCCGTGCGTGCCGGTTGCGAGCGCACCGGCAATGGCCTGCGAATCGATGTCGCCCTGGTTGACGAGCGAGAAGCCGATGTCCTTCAGATGACGCGTCACCGCGTTGATCCGCGTGCCGGCCTTCACCGTGACGCGCTTTCGTTGCGCGTCGACCGCGACGATGCCCTGGTAATCCTTCAGCGACAGCAGCAGGCCGCTCGTCGCGACGACCGGCGTGAACGAATGCCCCGATCCCGAGCATCGGACGTTCTTGCCCTGGCTCGTCGCGGCATGCACCAGCTCGGCGATCTCCGCCTCGCTGGTCGGCGACGCCATGTGCGCGGCAACGCACGACTGATTGCCCACCCAGTTGCGCCAGAATCCGCCACGTGGAAGCTCCATCGACGTCTCTCCAGAAGTGTGCCGCCGGGCCCACGCCGGCAGCCGTGTTCGGTTCGTCCGGCAACGAAGCGGGAGGCTCCCGGCGCCGGCGCGATGCGATACGTTGTGTTCCGTCCGTGCCAAAGGTATTGCGCCGGCCGGCTTTTCACTATCGGATTTCGGCAAGCGAGGGTTTCTTCGGGGAATCGGGCCATCGGGGTTTTTGACCGGCTCGGGCAGCGGCTACAATGCATCGATCCGGCCCGCCCCTTCCCGACTCCGATGACGCCGTCCGCCGATCCGAGCGATTTTTCTGGCGCCCCGCCGCTCGCACGAACGGTGGCGTTCTGCGCGTTCACCGACGTGGAGGAGCAGGCGAGAATCTTCGACGGCTGGGATCTCAACTACACGCAAATCTCGGGCGGCCGGTTTCATGGCTCGTCGTCCATCGTGTCGCTCGGCGGCATCCGGCTCCTGGTCGAGGACCTCGACAAGGTGATCCTGCAGCAGGGCGCGGTGCCGTCCGACCGCATCGCGGTGGCCGTGCCGCTGGAGCTCGAAGGCCATGCGCGCATGTGCGGCGAGAAGAGCGGGCGCGACAGCCTGCACGTGTTCTCGAGCCAGCCCGTGTTCGAGTTCTATTCGCCGGACCGGCACGTGCTCGTGAACGTCGAGATCGAGCCCGACAAGCTGTCGACGGAGGCGATGCGCACGCTCGCCGCGTCGCTGCGCGCGCGCACCTTCGCGCCGCTGATCCCGATGACGCCCCAGGTCGCGGACCGCTTGCGCGACCTGCTGCGCCACACGATGGCCGCGGCCGCGAAAAGCACGCCGATCGACGACGTGACGACGCAGGAGCGGATCGAGCTGCTCGAGCGGACCGTGCTGTATGCGATTGCCGAAGCGATGACGACGCCCGCGCCGGACGCGGACGCCCTCGCGACACGGCCGACGAAGTACTGGTCGCTCGTGAACGCGGTGCAGGAGCGGCTGCAGGACGCGTCGACGTGTCCGCTGTCGATCGCCGAACTGTGCGTGCAGCTCGGCATCAGCCGGCGTACCGCGCAATACGCGTTCAACGACACGCTCAACCTGAATCCGATCGCGTATCTGCGCGCCGTCCGGCTGAATCACGTTCGTCGCGAACTGCGGCTCGGCGGGTCCGTGACGTCGGCCGCGACGAAGTGGGGCTTCTGGCACCTGAGCAGCTTTGCTCAGGACTACCGCGCGATGTTCGGCGAGTTGCCGTCGGCGACGGCGCGGCGTTACGCGCACCGGGAAGCCGAACATCGATCACGCGATGCGTGACGCGGCTTCGCGCTGCCCGCGCATGAACTGAACCTCCATGAAGAAAGCCGCAGCCGAACGTGCGCCGCGGCGGGTTCAAAACAGACCGTCGGTGCAGGGAGACGGCCCGCATCGGCCATCACCCCGCGCACGACCTCGCTACACCGTCACTCCTGCTGTTCCTGCTCCGCCTGCACCTGCCGCTGCTGGATGAACTGCCGCACATCGCTCATCGTCACGCGACCGGTGTGTTTCGCATCGATCTCGTCGAAGTGCTTCGCGACGAAGCCCAGCCCGCTGCTCTGCGCCTGCGCTTTCGTCACCGCCGCGCCGTTGCTCAGCATCGTGTTGCCGCCGAGCCGGGCGTCGACGCGCTTCTGCGCCTGCTGTTGCAGCGTCGCGCCGGTCGACGGCAATACCGGCGCCACGCGGGTCGCAGGAAAGAACGGACCGTCGACGCCGTGCCCGCCGCGCGGCAGCTTCACCGGCGCCACCGCCTGCGGCGGCAGTGCGTGGGCGCTGCTCATCACGGCACCGAGGACGATCAACGGAGACATACGCCGCATCAAGTTGATTAGGGACATGATCACTCGCATTCAATGGATGAATTGAGGGTTCCTTTTCGCAAGGAGTCCGTCGTTTACGGTGCGGCCGCCAGCGTCGTCGCGGCCGTCGCGCCCGGCACGCTGCCGGTCGGCGTGCCGGCCGGGTTCTCGTCCGGCCACGGCGGCGGCAGTGTGCGCAGCGTCAGCGCGGTCGGAATCCGCCTGCCCTGATAGAAGATCGTCAGGTCGCGCTTCATCTGCGGACGGGCCACGTCATCCAGATACGTCATGTGCCCGCCCTGGAAGAAGTTCACCTGCAGCTTCGGATTCAGGCCCTTCACCGTCTGCAGCCGTGCGAGCTGCTTTTCGGTGTTGAAGAACGGCGTCGCCAGGTCGTGGAGGCCGTTCTCCGCGAGCACCCGGAGCTTCGGATTGAGCTGCAGCGCGCCGAGCAGATCGGGGATCGAGTCGGGCATCGGCTGGCCGTCATGCGAGAAGTCCCACACCTGGATGATGTTGTCGTTCAGCGGCAGGTAGGTCGCGTTCGGCGCGGTGTAGCCGAGGTAGTCGGGCATCTGCGTCGCGAGCGCGTTCGTGAACGGCTGCGAGATCAGGATGTCCGACGGATCGCCGTCCGTTTGCAGCCGCGGATCCGAGTTCGGCAACGACACGCGTCCGTCGTAGCGGCCGATCGTCGTGCCGGGCAGCAGGCTCGTGCCGAACGGATTCGCGTTGAAGTAGCCGCGCAGCGCCTGCTGCGTGAGGCTCGACGGCAGCGACCACAGCTTCAGCGTCGCATCGCTCGGGAACACCGGCGTGCCGAGCGCATCCGGAATGCCGAGCTGGCTCAGCACCCACGACTGCGAGTACTGCTGCAACTGGTTGTAGATCAGCGTCGTGAACAACTCGGTCTGCAGTGCGTACAGATACGGGTTGACCGGCGCCGGCGACACCTGGTTGAAGTACGCCGCGACCGCCGCATAGCCGGGCAGGTAGCCGGCCACGGTATCGGTCTCGAGCAGCAGCCCTTCGGTCGACTGCGTGATCGCCACCGCTTCCACCGCATCGGCGAAGTAGTTCAGGATCGACGATTGCAGCACGATCCCCGTCAGGTGCACGCCGGCCGATTCGAGCGCCAGCGCGAGCATGTCGGTACGCGGCGTGCCGTACGATTCGCCGTACAGGTAGATCGGCGACGTGCCGCGGCTGTTGACGTTCAGGTAGCGCTGGATGAAGTCGCGCATGATGTTGACGTCCGCGTCCGAACCCCAGTACTTCTGATTGGTGTTCGGCAGCACGGCTTCCGACAGCCCGGTTCCCGGCGGATCGATGAACACGAGGTCGGTCGTGTCGATCAGGCTGTCCGCGTTGTCGACGAGCGGATAGTTCGGCCAGTTGTTGCCGAACAACGGATCGGGCGTGGCGACGCGCGTCGGCGCGAAGGAGCCGAGGCGCAGCCAGATCGACGACGAGCCGGGGCCGCCGTTATAGACGAACGTGACGGGGCGCGGCTTGCCGTTCGTGCTCGGCGCGGTGTACGCGACGTACGACATCGACGCTTCGGCGTTGCCGTTCGCGTCCTGCGCGGTCAGGTGGCCCGTGGTCGTCGTGTAGCTGACCGTCGTGCCGCCGGATTTCCACTGGTAATGCATCACCGCCGCCTTCTCCGAGACCTGCGCGGCCGCGAGGCCGTCGGTCGCGTTCATCGAATACGCGACGGGGTCGACGTAAGGCTGGTTTGCCGCCGGCGACTGGCTGGCGGCGGCCGCTTGCGCGCTGGCCTGCTGGCTGGCGGTGGCCTGCGCGAGGCTCGACGCGCCGACCGACGACGAATCGTCGCCGCCGCAGCCCGCGAGCACGAGCGTCACGATGGTCAATGCGCCTAGCCCGGCCAGCCTGCCGCGACGCTCGCGGCGGCTGCCGGTACTGCTCCTGTCTGGTTTCATGCCTCGATCCTTGTGTTGAGTCGGATACCGCTTCACACAGGCCGCCATCGCCGGCGAAAAACGCGCAGGCATACCCGCCACTCGCGTTGCACGGTCGGCAGACGGCGGTTGGGGATTGGACTTCTTCGAGAGACTGAACTTGATGCAGACACAGCAAACTGCTGGCGGAGAATGATGCGGGAACGCCGCCCCCTGGCAGTTTCGACGACTTATCGTATTACCTGAATTTACGACACCACAAAAATAGGCGGTGCTGCGCCGCGTTGTCAAAGATCATTCCGATATTAAAAAATCTCTTATGATGCGAACGGCGATCAGTGTCTGGCATTTGAAAGAAAACACGATTGTTCGCGTTCAGGTCGTTATACGAGGCATTTTTATTGGAATGAGGCGGCGTTTTCGCATGTCGCACCGCCCTTGACGGGATTGGAAAGTGCGCGTTGATCCCCTTCAAATCGACAGGATTTTTCTTTCATTTTAATTATCCCGGATCAATTAGTGAGATTCATTGAATAAAAACCGGCATCGCCCATAAAATACCGATGCCGATTATTTCGCGGAAACACAGCGGAATTATTTACCCGATACCGGAATGAAACTGTGGAGTGCGCCAACCGGCATTGATGCGTCATGCGCAGGCATTCGCGCCGCTCATTCCGGATCGCATGACAGCGCGAGCGGCGCAACCGCCGCCCGCGCGCCGTACTTCAGATACTCGATTCAGCGATCAGCGCCCGCCGCCCGGCAACGCGATATCGATCAGCACCGGATCGTGGTCCGACGAACGATACGGATCCGGCGCGTAGAAGGTTTTCTGCTGCTCGGCCGACTTGTACGCGAGCGTGTACTGCAGCGCGAGCGGCTCGTCCGCGTTGATGTGCCATTCGTGCACGGCCTTCACGTGCGACGCGAGCGGCAGCGATGCAAGCGCGTGATCGAGGTAGCCGGCTTCGCCGTTGTACACGTAGCTGTACGCATTGGCGCCGATCCAGCGCGACACCAGGTTGCGGTAGCCGCGCGATTCGAGCAGGCGGATCGGGTCTTCATACGTGTAGCTGTTGAAGTCGCCGATCAGCAGCGTGCCCTGCCCCGCGATGCCCGTCGGCGTGCCGGCGAGCCAGTCGGCCAGCTTCGCGGCCGCGCGCGTGCGGGTCGGATTCCAGCAGCCCTGGCCGTCCCCCTGGTCGCGGTCGTCGTTCGCCGCGTCCGGGCAGTTCTTCGACTTCAGGTGGTTGACCGCGATCGTCAGCGCCTGCTTGCCGCCGATCCGGCGGAACGACTGCGCGAGCGGCTGGCGGTTCTTGTCGTCGATCGCGAGCGTCGACGTGCGGCCGACGGGTTCGACCGCGCGGCTGTCGTAGATCATCGCGACCGCGATCGCGTCGCCGCCGAGGCGCGACGTGCCCGGATCGACGACGCGCCAGTGGCTGCCGAGCTTCGCGGCGAGCTGGCGCACCGCGCTCAGTTCGCCGTAGCCGTTGTTCTGGATCTCCATCAGGCCGATCACGTCGGCGTCGAGCGCCTTCAGCGCGCTGACGATCTTCGCTTCCTGGCGCTGGAATTCCTGATAGGTCTTCGCGCCGCGGTTGTTCGGATCGTCGAAGCCGCCGCCGAGACCGTTGCCGTTGAAATAGTTGAGGACGTTGAACGACGCGACGCGCAGGTTCGATTTCGGATCGCGCGCCGGGGCGTTGGTGCGCGGGTTCGAACGCGTGTCGAACGTCGGCGCGGCCGCGCCGGGCAGCGGCTGCACGCGCCACGCGCCGTAACGCACCTCGAGCACGCCTTCGACGTCGCGCACGGTGTAGCCCGAGCGCAGCGGGTTCGCGGCCGACAGTTCCGGCGCCGGATACGGCACGGTCGCCGGGTTCTGCTTGTTCGAGCCGTCGTCGAGGATCAGCCGGTTGCGTGCGTTCGCATCGATCTGCGTCTGCGCCTGCGACGGCGGCACCACGCTCGTCGGCGTGCGCAGGCGGCCGTTGCTCAGCATCACGCTGCCGTAGCGGCCGAGTTCGTAGTTGTCGGTGACGGTGAGCGTCTGCGGCAGGCGCACGCGCATGCCTTCATATGCGGCGAACGCGTTCGGGTTGTCGACCGGCAGCGTGAGCGTGGCCGGCGTGACCGTCTGGCCGTTCGCGCACACCGCGATCGCGCCCGACAGCGTGAGCTGCGTCTGCCCGTACTTTTCCTCGACCTTGCCGGTCACGTGCACGAGATCGCCGGCCTTCGCGCGCACTTTCGGCGCATAGACGAACAGGCCTTCGGAGACGCCCGCCTGGTTGCGGCGCTGCGCGTCGGCCTGCTGGACGAAGAAGCCGCCGAAGCCGTCCGTGCCGCCGAAATCGGCGGTGACGACCGCTTCGATCGACACGTTCTGGCCGGCGAGCGGCGACGGCGCGCCCGGCCCCTGGATGTCGGCGATCGGCGTCGTGCTGCCGCCGCAGTTCGGACTGACGGGCGCGGCGGTGGCGGCGAAGACCGGCGCGGCAAGCGTGGGCAGCAGCAATAGCGGGGCAAACAGGCGGATTGTCGAGCGCATGACGGGGAATCCCGGTTGTGAGGGTGGCGAAAGCTTAGCGGCGCTCGGTGACAGTTTTTAGTAACCAAACGACAGATGGATGTAATCGTCCAGCTTTGCTACCCCGGTCGGAAAGCGGGAAATCGTCTGATCAAAACCGCCGCTGTTCCGACGATTTCCCGTTACCGGCCTCGCCTGCCGACCGTGGCGCTAAACCGTCCCCGGCAACGCGCTCGACACGAGCACGGCGGCCACCATCAGCACGCCGGCCAGCACGACCGCCTCGATCCGCAACACCGCGCCGAACCGTCGCAACAGGCCGGCCGGCGTCGCGGCCGCCGGATCCTTCAGCGCGGCCAGCAGCTTCGGCATCTCGAAGAAGCGGTTGTGTCCGCCGAGCGCCGCCGCGATCAGCACGAGCGCGAGCTTGAACAGCAGGATCTGCCCGTACGTCGACCCGAGCAGGTTCGCGGGCGTATCGACACCGCGCCAGCCGTTGTAAGCGCCGGTCGCGAACAGCACGATCAACGCATACGTCGACGCGTCGGACAGCGACTGCACGAACGATGCGCCGGTCGCGCGTTCGCTCGCGGGCATGCCGGCAAGACGCGGCATCACGCCGAACGCCGTCACGAACACGAGCCCGACCCACGCGCTGATCGCCAGCAGATGCAGCCAGTCGACCCACACCGGCACGCTGAACAGGCCCGCGTCGACCGGATGCCCGCCGTTGCTGCGCGAGTGCGACGCCCGCGAGCGCGGCCCAGATCGCGAACGGAAAGCGCGTATCGTTCGCACGCCGGAACAACGACAGCAGCACGACGACCGCCGTGAACACCGCGCCGGCCAGCCACGCGTGGCCGAAGCCGGTGCCGGCGAGCATCGCGCGGACGGCCGGCCCGGCGTCCAGCATCGACACGTCGCTCATCAGCGCGCAATGCGCCCAGAACGCGGTGACGCTCGCGAGCAGCGACACGCTGGACGCGATGCGCAGCGTCGCGACGAGACGCCGCGCGATGCCGCGCTGCCACGCCGACTCGCCGCGCGCGAGCCAGTGGCTGCCGAGCAGCGCACCGACGATGACGGCGAACCCGGTGTTCTGGATCGCCACCGACACGAGCCTCAAAAGGCCGACGAAGCCCTCGTTCACCCCTTCACCCTGAACGAATAGGCGCCCTTGGTGCGATGCGCGTCGGCCGTCATCGCCACCCACTGCACCGTGTACGCGCCGGGCGCGAGCTTCGGTATCGCGACGGTCATCACGCGCGGGTTCGACGCATCGACTTTCGCCTTTTCGTGCGCGACGGCATTGCCGTTCGCGTCCGACACCTTCACCGAGCTGAACGCCGGTTCGAGGTCTTCGTTGAACGTCAGCCGCAACGTGTCGGGCGCGGTATCGACCGCGCTGCCCGTCGCCGGTGCGGCGCTTTCCAGCTTGCCGTGCGCGAATGCCGCGGCCGGCACGGCGGCGGCGATCGCGCCGGCCGCGGCGAGGGCGGCCAGCCGCCCGAGGGGGGTGATCTTCATGGTCATGCCCGGCGTCACGGCTTCTTCAGCTCGACGACGGTCAACGCGCCGCCCACGTCCTCGGCGACGAAGTCGACCTTGTCGCCCACCTTCACCTGCGACAGCATCGCCGGGTCCTTCACCTTGAACGCCATCGTCATCGCGTCCATCCCGAGGTTGTCCAGCGGGCCATGCTTGATCGTCAGCTTGCCGGCGCCCGTGTCGATCTTGCGGATCTCGCCGTGCGACATCTCGTGCTTCGCGGCGGCGCCCTGCATCGCGCCGCCGCTCATGTCCATGCCGGCCATGTCGCCGGCCGCGTACGACGCGGCGGAAAACGCCAGCATGCAACCCGTTGCAATCGAAACCAGTTCCTTCTTCATCGTGCGTGCTCCTGAGTGAATGAAACGAAAACCGGCGGCCGCGTCATCACGGCCGCCGCGTGCTGCCCGCGGCTCAACCGTCCGGCAATTCGCCGGTGTATTCGTACGCGACGGTGCCCTTCGGATGCCGGAACCAGCCCGGATCGCGATAATCGTTGCGGCCGAGCCCCTGCCGGACCTTGCAGACAGTGAACATGCCGCCCATCTCCAGCGGCCCGAACGGGCCGGTGCCCGTCATCATCGGCAGCGTGTTGTCGGGCAGCGGCATTTCCATGCCGCCCATCGCGCCGCCCGTGCTGCCCATCGCCATGTAGTCGGGCACGAGCTTGCCGATCTTCTTCGCGAGATCCTTCTGCGGCACGCCGATCAGGTTCGGCACCTGATGACCCATCGCATTCATCGTGTGATGCGACTTGTGGCAATGGAACGCCCAGTCGCCCGGACGATCGGCGGTGAACTCGATCGCGCGCATCTGGCCGACCGCGACATCGGCCGTCACCTCCGGCCAGCGCGCCGCCGGCGGAATCCAGCCGCCGTCGGTGCCGGCCACCTCGAAGCTGTAGCCGTGCAGGTGGATCGGATGATTCGTCATCGTCAGGTTGCCGAAACGAATCCGCACGCGGTCGCCCGCCCGCACCGGCAGCGGGTCGATGCCCGGGAACACGCGCGAGTTGAACGTCCACATGTTGAAGTCGGTCATCTCGTTCACGCGCGGCGTGTAGCTGCCCGGATCGATGTCGTACGCGGCGAGCAGAAAGACGAAGTCGCGATCGACCGGCATCGTCGCGCGATCCTTCGGATGCACGATGAACATGCCCATCATCCCCATCGCCATCTGCACCATCTCGTCGGCGTGCGGGTGATACATGAACGTGCCGTGCGCCTCCAGCTGGAACTCGTAGACGAAGGTCTTGCCGGGCGGAATATGCGGCTGCGTGAGGCCGCCGACGCCGTCCATCCCGTTCGGCAGCCGCAGCCCGTGCCAATGGATCGTCGTGTGCTCGGGCAGCCGGTTCGTCACGAAGATCCGGACCTTGTCGCCTTCGACGGCCTCGATCGTCGGGCCCGGCGACTGGCCGTTGTAGCCCCACAGGTTCGCGTTCATCCCGGGCGCCATCTCGCGCACGACGGGCTCGGCCGTCAGGTGGAATTCCTTCCAGCCGTTTTTCATTCGCCACGGCAGCGTCCAGCCGTTCAGCGTCGCGACGGGCGTGTACGGGCGGCCGTTGGGCGGCACGAGCGGGGGCTGCGTGCCGGCCTTCGCCATCGTGGGCGCGTCGGGCAGCGACGCCGCGCCGGCCTTGCTGACCATCGCCGCACCGAGCAGCGCGGCGCCCGAGCCGCTGAGAAATTGTCGACGGGACACCATGTCAATGACCTTCCGGATGCGTTGCGGGCGCCGGTTGCGCCACGGGTGAAGAAGCCGGCTGCGGCGCAGCGTCGGTCGTGGGTGCGGCGGACGCGTCCGCGCGCTGCGTCGGCTGCGTCGGCTGCGCGGTCGGCAGACGGCCGCCGACGGCCGCCTGCAGATCGGTTTCGGCGAGCCAGTAATCCTTCAGCGCGTCGATGTAGCCGTTGACCGCGCCGACCTGTTCGCGCGCATCGCTCAGCAGCTCGAACACGCTCGCGAGCATCCCGTTGTAGCGCAGCAGCAGTTCGTCCGAGATCGTCTTGCGCAGCGGCACGACTTCGTCGCGATAGTGCTTCGCGACGTCATAGCTCGTCGTGTATGCCGCGTACGATTCGCGCACGTCCGAGCGCGCGTCGATCGCCGTCTGCGCGAGCCGGTTCGCCGACTGCATGTAGACAGCCTCGGCCCGCGCGACCTTCGCGTCGCCCCAGTCGAACAGCGGAATCTCGACGCTGATCTCGTAGCCGTGCTCGTGCCCCTTGCCGGTCTCGTAGTTGTTCACGTAGCCGAGATCGACCGCGTTGACGAAGCGCGTCGCCTTGCTGAGCCCGAGCGACGACGCGACGCCCTGCGTCTGCAGCTTCGCGGCCTGGATGTCGAGGCGATTGCTCATCGCGTAGCGTTCGAGATCGGGCAGATCGGGGCGTGCCTTCGGCAGGTCGGGCAAGCGCTCGGGCAGCGCGTACCGCGTGCGCTCGCCCCACAGCCCCATCGCGCGCGTGAGCTTCTCGCGCGCGGCCACGGCCTGCTGCTGCGCCTTCGCCTGCTGCGCGACGGCATCCGCATGGAATGCCTGTTCGCGTGCATAGTCGAGCCGGCTGAAGTTGCCGGCCTGGCGCATGCGCAGCGCGAGCTCGGCGCCGGCGCTCGCGGCATCGCGGACCTGTCGCGCATAATTCGCGGCCTGTTCGGCGGCGACGGCTTCGACATACGCGCGGCGCGCGTCGGCCGCGACTTTCAGCATTGCGTCGGCGGTTTCGAGCCGGGTCTGCTCGAAACGGCGGCGTTCGATGTTCGTCGCGAGCGGCAGCGTCAGCAGCGCGAACACGTTGGCCGAGAACGTGCGGCCGAGGCTCAGTTCGCCGTCGCCGGCCCGCGTGCGGCTGAACGAGAAGCGCGGGTTCGGCAGCCGGCCGGCCTGCACGAGATCGGCCTCCGACAGCCCGAGTTCCGCGTACGACGCCTGCAGGCCACGGTTGTTCAGCAGCGCGAGCTGCACCGCGTCGTCCATCGACAGCGGTTTCTCGAGCAGTTCCTTCGTCCGCTTGTCGACGGCTGCGCGGTCGGCGTCGGTCCTGACGATGACGGCGTCCTTCCCGATGCGCTCCGATGCGACGGACGACACGGCGTCGAAGCCGCCGTCCTTCGAGAACGTCGTGCAGCCGCCGAGGAATGCGAGCACGAGCACGATCGCGCCGATTCGCGGTGAAATCGCAAGTCTCGTCATTGCGCGGCCCCTCCGTGCATCGAACGGGACGCGCCGGCTGCCGCATTGCCGGGTTTCGCGTGTCCGGCGGTGTTTCCCTTCGCGGGCCGCGCCATCACGTCCCGGTTCAGTTGCTTCCAGCCCGGGCCTGCATCGTCCCGATACGGCACGTAGCCGTCGAACGCGGACGTCACCGTGACGTCCGGCACCGACGCGGCCGCGTCGGCCGGATCGGGAAAGGCGGTTTGCGCGGGCGCGAGCGACGGCACGAGCGCCGCCGCGCCAAGCAGCGCCGCAGTAATCAATCGCATGGATGTTTCTCGTCGTGAGTCGTGCGGCGGACGTCGCGCGCTCGCCGGCACGGTTTGCGGATCGCGGCCGGTCGGCCGCGGGCAAGGATTAGACGGGAATCCGGCGTGGCGGCCGGTCGATGCCGCCGGTCAAAAACGACACGACGACCGTCGACGGTGCGGACGAGACGATCGCGAGGCCGACGTCCGACGTAACGGACACGGCAGGCGCCTCCACCATGCCCGAGCCGAAACAGCAGGACCCGCATGCGGAACAAGGCGTCGCATGGCGTGCGGGGTCGTCGTGCTGATGCCGCACGCCGTGCGCGCCCGGCATCGCATGCGACGCGGCCTGGGCATCGACGCCGGCCCCCGCGTGCGGTGCGGCAGCGGCAGCGCCCGCGCATGGCGTCGACACGGTCGCGAACGACTGGATCGGCACGCACAGCGCCAGCAGCACGACGAGGATGAATTTGCGCCAGTACGACATGGATGCGGAATCACGCAGACAATGACCGGATGAACGGGAGCGGCGCCGCGACGACGCGCTCCGGATACAAGACGGCCGCAGCTTATCGCCGCCGGCGTGACGACGACATGGCCGAAACATGACCGAATTTTCATGAAGCGCGGCCACGCATTGCACGCACGCTTCATGACAATTCCGTCATCCGGCGGTCATCTTTCGCGCACGCGCTGCGCCGTAAGCTCACGCGTTACACTGACCGGCTGGAATCACGAACGGCCTGCTCCACCATGCGGATACTGATAGTCGAAGACGAACCCAAGATGGCGTCGTACCTCCGCAAGGGGCTGACGGAGGCGAGCTACACGGTCGACGTGGCCGAGAACGGCCAGGACGGGCTGTTCCTCGCGCTGCACGAGGATTTCGATCTCGTCGTGCTCGACGTGATGCTGCCGGAACTGGACGGCTTCGAGGTGCTCCGCCGGCTGCGCGCGCAGAAGCAGACGCCGGTGCTGCTGCTGACGGCCCGGGAGGCGGTCGAGGACAAGGTCACGGGGCTCGAACTGGGCGCCGACGACTACCTGCTGAAACCGTTCGCATACGCGGAGTTCCTCGCCCGCATCCGTTCGCTGCTGCGGCGCGTGCCGCGCAATTCCCGCGAAATCCTGCAAATCGCCGATCTCGAAGTCGACCTGATCAAGCGCCGCGTGCGGCGCGCCGACGCCCGCATCGACCTGACCGCGCAAGAGTTCGCGCTGCTGCAACTGCTCGCGGAACGCGAGGGCGAGGTGCTGACGCGCACCTTCATCACGTCGCAGATCTGGGACATGAATTTCGACAGCGACACGAACGTCGTCGATGCGGCGATCAAGCGCCTGCGCGCGAAGATCGACAACGCGTACGAGAAGAAACTGATCCACACGATCCGCGGGATGGGCTACGTGCTCGAGGATCGCGCGTGACAAGCGGCCCCGCGCCCTATTCGCTGCTCCGGCGCCTGACGCTCGCGTTCGCGGTCGTGGCCGCGCTCGTGTTCGCGCTGACCGGCGCGTATCTGTATCGCTCGCTGTCCGCCGAGTTGACCCGGCGCGACGACATCGAGATCGCCGGCAAGCTCAACCAGTTCCTGCAGCTCGCGCGGGCGAGCGGCTCGACCGCCGCGTTGCGCGCCGATCCGGCCGTCTTCCATGAAGTGCTGCTGTCGCATCCGGGCGTCTATCTCGGCATCTACGACGGCGCGAACCATCCGCTCGTCGAACACACCGACGAAGCCGGCCACTCGCTCGCGTCGGTGATCGCGCGGCCGCAGCCGGCCGGTGCAGCGGGCGCGGCGGCCAGCCCGTTCACGTGCTCGCCGCCCGGCATCGGCACGTCGCGCTGCGTCCGTGCGCGCGCCACGCTGCCGTCGGGCGAAACCGTTCAGGTCGCGCTGGCGCGCACGGCGGCGGATCGCCAGTCGCTGCTGGAAAGCTATCGCGTCGACATCTGGCTCGCGGCCGCGCTCGGCGCGCTGCTGGTCGGCGCGCTCGGCTACGCGGTCGCGTCGCGCGGCCTGCGTCCGGTCGAGAGCCTCGGCCGGCAGACGTCGCGCATCGAGGCGCACAACCTGACTGCGCGCCTCGATGCGCGCGGCGGCCCGATCGAGCTGCGCGAGCTCGCCACGTCGGTCAACCGGATGCTCGACCGACTCGAGCGCGCGTTCGTGCGGCTGTCGCAGTTTTCGTCCGATCTCGCGCACGACATGCGCACGCCGCTCGCGAACGTGATCAGCTCGTCGCAGGTCACGCTGTCGCGTGCCCGCACCACCGAGGAATACGAAGCGCTGATCGATTCGAATATCGAGGAATGCGAACGACTTCAGCGGATGATCGAGAACATGCTGTTTCTCGCGCGCACGGACAATGCGCAACAGCACCTGAAGACGGTCGAACTCGACGCGGGCAACGAGCTGCGCCGGCTCGCGTCGTATTTCCAGGCGCTGGCCGACGAGACCGGCGTGCGCCTCGACGTGCACGGCGCCGCGCCGGTCGTCGCGGACGCGACGCTGTTCCGGCGCGCCGTCAGCAACCTCGTCTCGAACGCGCTCGAACACGCGGAAGCCGGATCGACGATCGAGCTGGCCGTATCGACCCGGCCCGGCTACGCGGTCGTCGAAGTCACGAACCGCGGCGTCGCGATTCCGCCCGAACAGATCGAGCGGATCTTCGAGCGCTTCTACCGGATCGATTCGTCGCGGCACGGTGCGGCGCGCAACACCGGGCTCGGGCTCGCGATCGTCAAGTCGATCGTCGAGCTGCATCGCGGCAAGGTCGAGGTCGCGAGCCGCGACGGACGGACGACCTTCGCGCTGCACTTCCCGGCCCGCGTTTCGTGACATGCGGACGATGCCGCCGCACGCGCATGCCGATTGCTTCCCGACACGCCATGGCATCCGTCACGACGCGGCTTGACCGCGCGCTTGCCGAAAGCGGCCGCCTCGGCTAGACTGGCCCTCGTCTTTGGGGAGTAGCCTGCTTTCCATCCCCGGAAAGCGAACGCGTCAACACACTCGGCCTGCGGCCGTGGCGCATTCGGCCGAATCGGTCTGGCGAGACCATCGACGCATCGCGTCGTTCCTGGTCGGACGTCGGCAGATGCGTCATGGTTCGTCCACGTCCGACCACGGAGTCCCCATGTTCCTTCCAGCCTTCCCCCTGCGTTTCGTTCGCTGCGTCCGTTCCGCCCCTGCCGGCGTGCCTGCCTGCGGAGGTGCCGCATGACGTTGATGCTCGTCGAACTGGCGTTCATGCTGATCGTCATCCTGATCGCCGCCGAACTCTTCACGAATGCGCTCGAACATCTCGGCGAGCGGCTGAAGATTTCGGAAGGCGTGACCGGTTCGCTGTTCGCCGCCGTCGGCACCGCGCTGCCCGAAACGATGGTGCCGTTGCTCGCGCTCGCGGGCGGCACGTCGAACGCGGCCGTGAACGAGGAAATCGGCGTCGGCGCGATTCTCGGCGCGCCGCTGATGCTCGCGACGCTGACGACCTTCCTCATGACGCTCGCCGTGATCCGCTCACGCGGGCTGACCGGCACGATCGCGCCCGAGCGCACCGGCTTCGTGCGCGACCTGAACTACTTCATCGCCGCCTTCACGCTCGCCACCATCGCGATGTTCGTCCCGCATCACGTGTGGGCGGTCCGCGCGCTGCTCGCCGCGATGCTGGTCGGCATCTACGTGATGTACGTCTTGATGACGTTCCGCGCGTCGACGCAACTCGTCGATGCCGGGCATGGCACCGAGGCGCCGCATGCGATGTTCCTGTCGCGCGTCGGGCTGCCGACCAACCTGGCGACCATCGCGCTGCAACTCGCGCTCGGCGTCGCGTTGCTGGTCGGCGGCGCGAAGGGCTTCATTCACGGCGTCGAGGGCGTGTCGCACCTGCTCGGGATCTCCGCGCTGCTGCTGTCGCTGATCATCGTGCCGATCGCGACGGAATTGCCGGAAAAGGTCAACAGCGTGCTGTGGATCCGCCGCAAGAAGGACACGCTCGCGTTCGGCAACATCACCGGCGCGATGGTGTTCCAGGGCACGCTGCTGCCGGCGATCGGCATCATGCTGACGCCGTGGGAACCGCGCCCCGAAGTGCTGACCGGCGTGGTCATCACGCTCGCGGCGGCGGTGTGGCTGCGCGTCAATGCCCGCGCGCGCGGGCTCGCGATCTGGGCGTTGCTGGCGAACGGCGCCGGGTACGTCGGCTATCTGTTCGTGACGCTGACGCGCTGAAGGCGCGGATCGGGCGGTCGCCCGACGACGCTCGATGCGGGCGGCCTTGCCGCCCGCCTTCCCGCGCTTACGACACCTTCACGAGCTTGACGATCGTCAGCGTGCCGTTGATGTTCTCGACGCGGACCTTCACCTTGTCGCCCGCGTGAACCTCGGCGAGCATGGCCGCGTCCTTCGCCTTGAACGCCATCGTCATCGGCGGCATCCCGACGTTCTCGAGCGCGCCGTGCTTCAGCGTGATCTTGCCGCTCGCGAGGTCGATCTTCTTCACCTCGGCATCGGTCAGCACGGCATTCGATTCGGCTGCGGCACCCGACGACATCTTCATGCCGGACATGTCCATGCCCGACATGTCGCCCGCGGCCAATGCGGGTACGGCGAACGCGCCGGCGGCGAAAACGGCGGCGGCGGTGGCGATCAATTGATTCATCTTCATCGAGATTCTCCGGTTGGGGTGGATGGCACGTTCATGCCGTGAGGAACTGCATCGGACTGCCGCTGACGGCTCGCGCCTCGCGCGCGACGGCGCTGAAGCAGAAGCCATGCGGCGGGAATGACGAACATCGACAGCAAAGGCGCGGTGACCATGCCGCCGACCATCGGCGCAGCGATACGCTGCATCACTTCGGAGCCGGCGCCGTGTCCGACCATGATCGGCACGAGGCCGGCCAGCACGACGGCGACCGTCATCGCTTTCGGCCGCACGCGCAGCACCGCGCCTTCGCGAATCGCGTCGAGCAGCACCGCATCGGTCAGCGGCGCGCCGGCATCCAGGCGGCGCTGCAGCGCGCCCTTCAGGTACAGCAGCATCACGACGCCGAACTCGGCGGCCACGCCCGCCAGCGCGATGAAGCCCACCGATGTCGCGACCGACACCGCATGGCCCAACGCCCAGACGAGCCAGAAGCCGCCGACCAGCGCGAACGGCACCGTCGACATCAGCAGCAGCGCATCGGCCGCCGAGCGGAACGTGACGAACAGCAGCACGAAGATCACGACGAGCGTCAGCGGCACCACGGTGCGCAGCGTCGCCGCCGCGCGTTCGAGATACTCGAACTGCCCCGACCACGCGATCGAATAGCCGGGTGGCAACGCGACCCGTTGCGCGACCGCCTGCTGCATCGCGCGAACCGCCGTGCGCAGGTCGGTGCCGCGCAGGTCGACGTATACGTAGCCGGACAGCCGCGCGTTCTCGCTGCGGATCATCGGCGGCCCGTCGGCGATCGCGACGCGCGCGACGTCGCCGAGGCGGATCTGCGCGCCGCGCGCTGTGACGACCGGCAGTTGCCGCAGGTTCTCGAGCGAATCGCGGATCTCGCGCGGATAGCGGATGTTGATCGGGAAGCGCTCGCGCCCCGCGATCACTTCGCCGACATCCTCGCCGCCCACCGCCGACGACACGACCGCCTGGACGTCGGCCACCGACAGCCCGTAGCGCGCGGCCGCGAGCCGGTCGACATCGACGTCGATGTAGCGGCCGCCGTTCAGCCGTTCCGCGAGCGCGGACGTGACGCCCGGCACGCGTTTCACCGCCGCCTCGACCTGCGTCGCGATCGCGTCGATTCCCGTCAGGTCCGGCCCGGAAATCTTCACGCCGACCGGCGTCTTGATGCCGGTGGACAACATGTCGAGCCGGTTGCGGATCGGCGGCACCCACACGTTCGACAGGCCCGGCACCTTCACCGTCCGGTCGAGTTCGTCGACGAGCTTCTCCGGCGTCATCCCCGGCCGCCATGCGCTGCGCGGCTTGAAGCGGATCGTGGTTTCGAACATCTCGAGCGGCGCGGGATCCGTCGCCGTATCCGCGCGCCCCGACTTGCCGAACACCGTGTCGACCTCGGGCACGGTCTTGATCAACCGGTCGGTCTGCTGCAGCAGTTCACCCGCCTTGTCGGCCGAGATGCCCGGCAGCGCGGTCGGCATGTACAGCAGGTCGCCTTCGTCGAGCGGCGGCATGAACTCGCCGCCGAGCCGCGACAACGGCACGACGGTCAGCAACAGCGCGACGATCGCGACGCCGATCGCGAACCACGGGCGCCGCAGCGTCGCTTCGAGCAGCGGCCGGTACACGCGGATGAGCACGCGGTTGATCGGATTCGCGTGCTCGGGCGGAATGCGGCCGCGCACGAGATACCCCATCAGCACCGGCACCAGCGTCACCGACAACCCGGCCGCGGCGGCGATCGTGTAGGTCTTCGTGAACGCGAGCGGCGCGAACAGCTTGCCTTCCTGCCCTTCGAGCGAAAACACCGGAATGAACGACAGCGTGATGATCAGCAGCGAGAAGAACAGTGCCGGCCCGACCTCCGCGGCCGATGTCGCGACCAGCTCCCAGCGGCGCGCGGCCGTGATCGGCTCGCCGGGATGCGCATGGTCGTACGCCTCGAGATGCTTGTGCGCGTTCTCGATCATCACGATCGCCGCATCGATCATCGCGCCGATCGCGATCGCGATGCCGCCCAGCGACATCAGGTTCGCGTTCACGCCCTGATGGCGCATCACGATGAACGCGGCGAGCACGCCGAGCGGCAGCGACAGGATCGCGACGAACGCGCTGCGCAGGTGGAACAGGAACATCGCGCAGACGATCCCGACGATCACGAACTCCTCGATCAGCTTGTCCCTGAGGTTGTCCACCGCGCGCTCGATCAGTTGCGAGCGGTCGTAGGTCGTGACGACGTCGACGCCGGGCGGCAGCGAACGCTTCAGATCGGCAAGCTTCGCCTTTACCGCATCGATCGTCGTCAGCGCGTTCTTGCCCGACCGCATCACGACGACGCCGCCCGCCACCTCGCCCTGCCCGTTCAGCTCCGCGATCCCGCGCCGCATCGCCGGGCCGACCTGGATGCGCGCGACGTCGCCGAGCAGCACCGGCGTGCCGGCGTCGTCGGTGCGCAGCACCACGTGCCGGAAGTCGTCGAGCGTGCGCAGGTAGCCGGACGAACGCACCATGTACTCCGACTCGGCCAGCTCGACGACCGATCCGCCCGATGCCTGGTTCGCCTTGCCGAGCGCGTCCGCGACCGCCGCCTGCGTGATCCCGTACGCGCGCAGCCGGTCCGGGTCGAGCACGACCTGGTACTGGCGCACCATGCCGCCGATGCTCGCCACTTCCGATACGTCCGGCACGGCTTTCAGCTCGAACTTCAGGAACCAGTCGTTGAGCGCACGCAGTTGCCCGAGGTCGTGACGGCCGGTGCGGTCGACCAGCGCGTACTCGTACACCCAGCCGACACCGGTCGCATCCGGCCCGAGCGACACGGTCGCGCCGGCGGGCAGGCGGCTCTGCACCTGGCTCAGGTATTCGAGCACGCGCGAACGCGCCCAGTACGGGTCGGTATGGTCGTCGAACAGCACATAGACGAACGCGTCGCCGAACGACGAGTACGCGCGAACGGTTTTCGCGCCCGGCACGCCGAGCAGCGTCGTCGTCAACGGATAGGTGACCTGGTCCTCGACGACCTGCGGCGCCTTGCCCGGATACGACGCCTTCACGATCACCTGCGTGTCCGACAGGTCGGGCAGCGCGTCGAGCGGCGTCTGCCGCAGCGAATGAACGCCCCATGCCGCGATCAGCACGGTGGCGAGCAGCACCAGGAAGCGGTTGCGGACGGACCAGCGAATCACGTGCGCGATCATCGTGCGCCTCCCTGCGGCTCGACCTTCGTCAGTCGATAACCGTCATCGGTCTGCTCGAACGCGAAACGCACGGTCTGGCCGGCCTTCACGTCCGCGAATGCGTGCGCCGACGGCTTGCCGAACGCCATCGTCATCGCGCCCCAGCCGAGCGCCGGCACCGGCTGATGCGAGAACGTGATGTCGTCGTCGGTCACCTTCTCGACCTTGCCGATCGTTTCGTACACCGGAGGGGTCGCGGCGGCGGACGCGGCGGACGCGGCCGTCGCGCTGGCGCCGGCCGCGCGCGCCAGCCGCGGCAACACGCTTTTCAGGCTCGCTTCCGAATCGATCAGGAACTGCCCTGATGCCACCACCGTATCGCCTTCGTGCAATCCGTCGAGCACTTCCGTGTCGCCGCCGATGTCGTTGCCCACCGTCACCGACACCGGCTGCAGACGGCCGTCGCCGTTCTTCACGATGACGATCGAGCGCGTGCCGGTCGCGATCACCGATTCGGACGGCACCAGCAGGCGCGACACCGTCTTGCGCGCCGCGACGTGTACGCGCATCAGCATGCCGGGCGTCAGCTCGAGCGCCGCATTGTCGATCGCCACGCGCGCCTGCAGCGTGCGGCTGCCCGTGCTGATACCGGGCAGCACTTCGCGGATGCGGCCGGTGAAGTGCCGTGCCGGGTCGCCCGCGAAGGTTGCGTCGACCGACATTCCCGGCTGCACGTTCAGCGCGAGCGCTTCCGGCACCTCGACGACGAGCCAGAGCGTCGCCAGCCCGGCGATCTTCGCGAGCGTCTGCCCCGGCGCGACCATCGCGCCGTCCCGCACGTTCAGCTCGCTGACGACGCCGGTTTCCGGCGCGCTCAGCACGACGTGCGTCTGCGCGCGGCCGGTGCGATCGAGCGCGGCGATCATCGCGTCGGGTATCGACAGCGCACGCATCCGTGCGCGGGACGCATCGAGCAGCGTGCCGTCCATCCCGCCCCGCTTGAGCGCGAGATATTCCTCCTGCGGCGCAAGCCATTCCGGCACGAACAGCGATGCGATCGGCGCGCCCTTCTCGATGCGCTGCATCGGCGTCCGTGCGTAAAGCCGGTCGATGTAGCCGGTGACGCGCGACTGCACGACGTCCGCGCGCGATTCGTCGAATTGCGTCGTGCCCACCGCGTCGAAGCCGTCCGCCGTCTGCTGGCGGCGCACGACTGCATAGCGGATGCCGAGGTTCTGCTGCAGGCCCGGATCGATCCGGATGCCCGGTGCGCTACCGGCCTCATCCGCATAGACGGGCTGCAGCTGCATGTCCATGAACGGCGATTTCCCCGGCTTGTCGAAATGCTGGTTCGGCACCATCGGGTCGTGCCAGTACAGCACCTTGCGTCCCGCCTGCGGATCGGGCATGGCCGCCGTCGTTCCCGCGCCGCCCGCTGCATGGCGCATGCCCGCGACATACCCCGCGCCGAGCAGCGCCGCGCCGGCAACGGCCAGCGTCACCGCGCGCGCCAGTGATTGCTTCGTCATGAGGTTCTCCTTCACTGCGCGGCGACCATCGCCGACGGCACAACCTGATATTCGAGCTGCGCCCAGGTTCGCGACACGTCGCGATCGAGATCGAGCACCTGCAACTGCGCGTCCAGTTGAGCGCGCCGGGCGGCGAACGTATCGGCGAGCGAACCGGTGCCGGCACGGTAGGCGGCCGTGGCGAGCTGCACGCGCTGCTCGGCGGCGGGCAACAGCGCTTCGCGCAGATTCGCGATGCGTTCGCGGCCGCTGGCCAGCGTTTCGGATTGCGTGCGGATATCGGCCTGCACCTGGCGTAGCGTGTCCTCGTACATCAGGCGTGCCTTCGTCGCGAGCGCCGCCTTTTCGGCGACGTCGCGGTTCTGCCGGTTCTTGCGGTTGAGCGGCAACGGGATCGTGACGCCGACGGACACCATGTTCGAATACGCGCCGCCGCGCTGCTGGTACGCGATCTCCCACGTCCAGTTCGGGCTGCGCTCGCTGTTCGCCACCGCGGTTTCGGCCTCGGCGACCGCGATGTCGTCCGCCGCGGCGACGAGCGCCGGTTGCGACACGCGCAGTTCGTCCGGCGGCAGCGACGACACGAAGGATTCGGGCGCGGGTGGCGTGCCCGTCACGTCCGCGACGGGCATGGCCGTCCAGCGGCCGAGCGCGATGAGCGCGGTGCGATACGCCTGCCGCGCGTCGAGCACCTGATCCTGCGTCTGCGCCAGCATCGCGCGAGCCTGGACGACCTCGCCCGCACTCGCCTTCGCGCCGCGATACGATGCCTGCGTCGCATCGAGTTCATGCCGCATGTGATCGAGCAGCGCCTGTCGAAGCGCGAGCGCCTGCTTCGCGTAGACGGCATCGAGCCAGGCCGCCGCGGTCCGCTGGCGCACCGTCGCAAGCTGCGCGAGAGAGTCCGCGCGTTCGCGGCCGACCTGCTCGTCGGCCAGCGCCGCGCGCAGTCGCCGCTTGTCGGCGGACACCCATTCCTGCTCGATGCCGATGCGGCGCATCGTCATGAAGTCCTGGCCGACGGTGAAGCGCTGCCCGCCGTTGACCGGCAGGTTGTCGATGCCGGCCTTGAGCATCGGGTCCGGCAACTGGCCGGCCCGGGCGGCCGCTTCGAGCCGCGCGTGTACCGACGCCTGCGCGGCCTGCATCGACGCGGAATGATCGGTGGCGGACTGCAGCGCGGCGTCCAGCGTGACGGGCGACTGCTGCGCCTGGACGGCACCCGCCGTCAGCAGCGCGGCCCACAATACGGGCGCGCGCCGATACGCACGCCGCATGCGCGGCGTGCAGAAATCGAATGACATGGTGTAACCCCAGATCGGAATCCGAATGGATTCCACGTCCTGAGCACAGGACGAACCTCACCGCCTCGGCGGTGAACCGGTCAAATCGGGATCAGCTGATGCGGGGTGGACGCCACAACCCGTTCGGGTCGCGGATCGGGACGGACCGCGTGTAGTGGAAGACGATCGTGCTGGCGAGTGCAGCGGGACGGCTGACGTCGGCGCGGGTGGCCGGGTGATAGAGACTGCCGAACTGGCACTGGGCGGTCACCTTGCAGGCCATGCCTTTCGCTTTGGCCTTCGTGGTGTCGGTGGGCGACGCCTTCATCGAATCGCAGTCGCTCATGTCGGCGGGCATGGTCATGGCCGCGTTCGCGTCCATCGACATCGTGTACTGCATCGGACATTCACCGGTCAGGCCGCTCGCTGCCAGCCCGCTGATGGGCAGCACCGCGCAGAGCAGCAGCAGGATGAAGGTTCGAAGCAGTTTCATGCCCGCGATTATAGCGCCGCGATCTGCCGTGTGGCGCGCCGGCGTATGCAGAGTCGCTTCCTCCGCGCGGTTGCCGACGACGCACTAGCGTGCCGGGCCGTCCGCGGCCAGCACCTGCCTATCGATTCGCCGCGACGCGGGCGCTAATATCTCGCATCGGCGCGGTGCCGAGAAGAAGGCAGTCGTTTGTGCCGTAGTCACAAAAAAGTTACCGACCAGGGTTCAGCACGATGAAAACGAGTGCGACAGGATGTTCCGTGGAAGCGGCGATGCGCCTGCTCGGCGGCCGCTGGCGGCTGCTGCTCGTGTCGTACTTGCTCGACGGGCCGAAGCGCTTCAGCGACCGGCTGCGGCCCGTCGTCGAGGTCATGCGCGAGTTCGGGCTGTGGCTGAAGACGCGCGATGCGCATTTCGAGGTCGAAACGGAAACCGCGCTGCCCCGATAACCCCACATCGAGAGAAACATCATGGAACTCCATGCCACCGTCGGCGCGGCGACGTCCGACATCGACGACGACGAAAGCTGCGCGAACATCTATTGCCACGACGCGGCGCAGAACTATTGCTTCTCGCTGCTGCGCTTTCCGGAGGAAACGTCGATCGAGGTGATGGTGCTCGACCAGCTCACCGCGCACGTGAAGGATCTGACGGTGCGCCTCACGGGCGACACGATCGAAGTCGAACTCGACGAGCGCACCGCCGCGCGGCTCGACGGCAACACGCATTACGTGATTCATCTCGCACCCGGCGAGCACGATCCGGTCGTGCTGCGTGCCGCGCTCAAGGAAATCTTCGACGGCAAGAGCGGGTATCGCGACGACAGCGCAAGCACGTGACCCGGCCTGCCCGGCACTCGTCCGCATCTCACGCGTTCGCGCTTCGCTCATGACACGCGCTTCGCGATTCCAGCTGCTTCGCCGCCGCTGCTCGCGTTCAACGTCGACGACACCGTCACGGCGCGTGTCGAACGCATCGACGCCTGAGCAGGCCCCGCGCTACGCGGCCAGCGCGATCGATTTGATGTTGAACGCGCGCAGCAAATCCTCGCAGAACGCGTCGACGATCGGCTTGTCGCTCGCGCTGCGCTTCATCGCGAGATGCAGCGGCACGTCGAAGCTGAAGGTCGTGCGGCCGATGGCCTTCACGAGCCCGCGCTGCTCGAACGGCTCCGCGTAATGCGCGGGCAGATAGCCGAGATGGCCGCCCGACAGGATCAGGATCGTCGCGGCCTCGATGCTATCCGCGCTCGCGGTCACGCGCCGCTCCGGCAGCGGATACTGCTCCTCCGGCACCGGATAGGTGCGCCATACCCAGTCGTGCGCCTGCAGGTCGTCGGCCGACACCGGCCGTGACGCATGAAACAGCGGATGGCCGCGCCCGCAGTAAATCACCTGCTCCTCGGTAAACAACGGCGTGTAGTCGAGCCCCGGCACGCGATGCCAGAAATACCCGATCGCGAGATCGAGCTGGTTGTTGACGAGACTTTCCTCGAGTTCCTGCGGCGACGCCACCTTCATCGAGAACGTGACGGCCTGGTCGCGCTTGCGGAACGCGCCGATGGCATCGGCCAGGCGTGCGTTCTCGACGAGCGGCGCCTGCCCGATCAGGCCGATCGACAGCGTGCCGACCAGCTTGCGGTCGATGTCGCGCACGCGCGCGACGAACTCGGACGTCGCCGCGACGAGCGTGCGTGCCGTCGCCGCGAAGCGTTCGCCCTTCGACGTCAGCCGAAACCCGCCGCGGCCGCGATCGCACAGCTTGAAACCGACGCGCGCTTCCAGCGCGGACAGCTGCGTGCTGATCGTCGACTGCCGCACGCCGAGCGAGGCCTCTGCGGCCGTGATGCCGCGTGCGTCGACGACGGCGAGAAAGACCCGGATGAGCCGGAGATCGAGATCGGTGGTATTCGAAAACATGCTTCGAGCCGCTGCGCCTGAGCGCGTTGTCGGGCCGGCGCGACACCGGCCGTCTTCGCCGATGAACCTTGCCGGACGCGCGCCGCCATCGGCAACGGCACACGCCATACGCGTCGCTCGCGGACACCGCGCGCCGCTTACATCGGGAAGCCCATCGCCTTGATCCCGTTGATCCACGCGCGCTTCCAGCCGCCTTCGGCATCCGCGCCGTCGAACGCATGGAACGTGATCTTCGCGGCGACCCATCGCATCGGCTCGGGCGGGATGTAGCTCGGGCTCTGGTTCGCGATGTCGAGCTTGCGTTCCGGGCTGTCTCGATCGAACAGGATGTTCAGCCCCATGAACGCGCCGAACCGGCTCGCCGCGACGCCGAAACCCGTGTAGCCGGCGACGAACACCGCCTTGTCGCCGAGATAGCGCTTCGCGAACACCGAGCCGCGCGAGCAGTAGTCGATCGGGCCGCCCCATGCGTGCGAGAAGCGCACGTCGGCGAGTTGCGGGAACGTGCGATGGAACGCCTCCGCGAGCCGGTAGTAAGTTTGCCGCTCGCCGTCCTGGTGCGGCTCGGGATCGCCGTCGAAGTGATAGCTGACCAGCCCGCCGAAGATGATGTTGTTGTTCTTCGTCAGCCGGAAATAGTTCAGCTGCGTGCGCGTGTCGTACACGCCCTGGCGATTCTTCCAGCCGATCCGCGCGAGCTGTTCGTCGGTGAGCGGCTCGGTCGCGAGCACGTGATCGCGCACCTGCATCACGCGGCGGTTGATGTCGGGAATGCCGACCTTCGCCGTGCCGCTGCCGAACACGACGCGTGGCGCGCGCACGCTGCCCCTCGGCGTCTTCGCGTAGACCGTGTCGCCTTCGTCGGTGACCGTCGTGAGCGGCGTGTGTTCGTACAGCTTCACGCCGAGCGACAGCGCCGCGCGCTTGAGCCCCCACGCGAGCTTCGCCGGATGCACGATGCCGCTGCGATTGCGCGACCACAACGCGCCGGCGAACAGCGGCGAATTCAGTTGCCCGAGCGTTTCGTCGCGATCGAGCAGCACGACGTCGTGGCCGTATTCGCGATGCAGGTCGTAGTCGCCCTTCAGGTGCGCGACGTGCTCGGGGTCGACCGCCACCGTCATCTCGCCGTTCCACTCGATGT
Source organism: Burkholderia sp. RF4-BP95 (assembly GCF_001521985.1). Classification (NCBI taxonomy): domain Bacteria; kingdom Pseudomonadati; phylum Pseudomonadota; class Betaproteobacteria; order Burkholderiales; family Burkholderiaceae; genus Burkholderia; species Burkholderia sp. RF4-BP95. The sequence goes on from NZ_LOSX01000087.1 coordinate 28,034, forward strand.
CGGCGTCGATGCCGTAGCGCTTCAGCGTTTCCTCGAAGCCGTCGAGGTTGCGATGGCCGAATGCCTCGAGTTGCGCGATGTCGTTCGGGAACACGCGCACCGCGTTCGGCAGCCCGTGCATCACCGATGTCGAGATGATCCCGCCCGCGCGGCCCGATGCGCCGTGCGCGACCTTGCCGGCCTCGATCAGCACCACGCTCAGGTGCGGCATCTGCTCCTTCGCCTGCACGGCCGCCCACAGCCCCGTGAAGCCGCCGCCGACGATCAGCAGATCGGCCGTCGCGTCGCCGACGAGTTCCGGCTCGGCGGCCGGTGCGGCCGGGTTGTCGAGCCAGTACGGGAACAGCTTCGTATTCGCGAGCGCCTCGGCGGCGCTCAGTGCGACCGGCGCGCGACGCGCGTCATGCGCGTGTGCCGGCGCGGCCTGCGTTGTTTCGTTGACTTCCATTTCCATGATCCCAGCCATCCCGCGTGATCGCGGCCCGCGCGTGCCGAGCGTGCGCGGCGTGCCGAATTCGCCGATGTCATCGGTTGTTCCGCCGATGGCAATTCGCGGCGCATGCACCGCAAGTCGCGATGTATGCCGTCGGCAAGCGCGCGACGGGTTTCGCTTGCGGTCGATCGAAAACGCAACCGCCGCCAGGCGCGCGTCGATCCAGCGACGACACCTCGGCGGCGGTCGCTCGCATCACGACTTCTCGAGCAGCACGTAGAACTTCTTCGCGTCCTCGATCGTCTCCCAGCGGCCCGCGAAACCGGCCGGCAGCAGGTAACCCTGGCCCGGCGTGAATTCCTTGCGGTTGCCTTCCACGTCGGTCAGCGCGATGCGGCCCTCGACGAGCCACACCGCCTCGTCCGCCGCCGTTTCCGGGAACGCCACCGAGCCGACCTTGCCTTCCCACCAGCCGATGAGGTAGCCGCCGCTCTTGCCTTCGGCCGCGCGCCAGTCGCTTTCGTCCATCCCGAAGTCGAGCTTCGTGAATTCGCCAATGCCTGCGCCGAGCGGCAGGATGTCCTTGATCAGTTTGGTCATCTGAATCTTTCGTCTCTTGATTGAAAAAGCAGAGACGAAGTTACTCATTTACACTGCCCCGGTATGCCCCCCTTCGGGGGGGACAAGCCGCGTTTTCCGCTGCGCGCGGGGCCGCAGGACTCCGTACCGTATTTCCCCCTAATGACGTTTTCGGCTTCCAACGCTAAAATCGCCGCCGCTTTTCACCGGGGAACCGCATGCTGCTCAACGTGAACCCCTTCCTCCGCGACACCGACCGCTTCAACGTGTCGTTCAAGGCGCTGGGCGAGCTGATCGAGACGGTCGGCACGCCGCACTTCGTGCCGCGTCTCACGCAATTGCTGAACGACGTGGTGCCGCTCGACGTCGCGCACGTCGAACGCTCGCGCGTCGACGGCACGATGCCCACCGGCTACCGCTGCGAATGGATCGGCAGCAGCGGCATCGGCACCGCGACCGCCGAAATCTCCGACGTGATGACGCTCTACTACGAGCGCTTTCTCGACAGCGACCCGCTGTTCGCGGGGCTGCGCGGCAAGACGGGCACGATGCTGGTCGTGCGCGATATCGCGGCGATTCCGCCCGGCGAATTCCGCCAGCGGCTGTTCGACGACGTGCATATCGGCCACGAATGCGTGCTCGCGCGCGGCACCCGCTACGCGCAGCATTCGATCGCGCTGGAACGCGGCCGCGATCGCCCGCCGTTCACGCTCGCCGAGATGAACCGCTTTCGCGGCATCAGCGACATGCTGTTCCCGCTGCTCGAGCTGCATGCGTCGACCACCGCCGCGCGACGCGTCGCGCATCCGATGCCCGAGGTGCATCCGCTCGCGCAGTTCGACGCGCGGATCGCGGCCGACGGCGTGAAGCTGTCGAAGCGCGAATACGAAACCTGCAAGCATCTGATCTCCGGCAAGACCGTGCCGGAAACCGCCGACATCCTCGGCGTGCGGGTCGCGTCGGCCGAGTCGTACGTGAAGCGTGCGTTCGCGAAGCTCGGTGTGCGCACGAAGCGCGAGCTTGCCGCATGGGGGTCGGCCGCGCCGCACCACGGCGACGACGCGCCGCCGCCCGCGATCGCGCGCTGATCCGGTCCGACGCCGACCGCCCGCCGGCGGTCACGCCGCGTCGATGCGGCCATGCCACTCGCATCGAGCCACATCGATGTAAACGTTGCGACTTCAAAATCTTCGCGTGCGCGTTCTCCTCTACCATCGGCCGAGCGTTTTTCACCAGAAAGAGGAGACGGCCCCATGCACCGCGAACTGAATCAACCGATGGGCGGCAACGAGATGCCGCGCTTTGGCGGCATCGCCACGATGATGCGCCTGCCGCAGGCCGACACGACCGACGGCCTCGACGTGTGCTTCGTCGGCGTGCCGCTCGATCTCGGCACGTCGAACCGCTCGGGTTCGCGCTTCGGCCCGCGTCAGATCCGCACCGAATCCGTGCTGCTGCGCCCGTACAACATGGCCACGCGCGCGGCCCCGTTCGATTCGCTGCAGGTCGCCGACATAGGCGACGTCGCGACCAACCCGTACGACCTGAAGGATTCGGTGCGCCGCATCGAGCAAGCGTATGACGAGATCGTCGCGAACGGCTGCCGGCCGATCACGCTCGGCGGCGATCACACGATCGCATGGCCGATCCTGCGCGCGCTGCACAGGAAGTACGGTCAGGTCGCCGTGGTGCACGTCGACGCGCACGCGGACGTGAACGACACGATGTTCGGCGAGAAGATCGCGCACGGCACGCCGTTCCGTCGCGCGGTGGAGGACGGCCTGCTGCATTGCGACAAGGTCACGCAGATCGGCCTGCGCGGCACCGGCTACCACGCGGACGATTTCGACTGGTGCCGCCAGCAGGGCTTCACGGTCGTGCAGGCGGAGGAATGCTGGAACAAGTCGCTCGCGCCGCTGATGGCGCAGGTGCGCGAACGCATCGGCGACACGCCGGTCTATCTGAGCTTCGACATCGACGGTCTCGATCCGTCGTTCGCGCCCGGCACCGGCACGCCGGAAATCGGCGGGCTGACGGTGCAGCAGGGTCTCGAGATCATTCGCGGGATGAAGGGGCTGAACATCGTCGGCGCGGATCTCGTCGAAGTGTCGCCGCCGTACGATCCGACCGGCACCACCGCGCTGGTCGGCGCGAACCTCGCGTACGAGATGCTCTGCGTGATGCCGGGCGTCGCCTACCGCTAACCCGATCGACAGGAAAACGTTGATGTCCACCGCTCAGCTTTCCCCTTCCGCCACGGCCAACGTGCTGCCCGCCGCGCGCATCGCCGGCCAGCCCGTGCGCACGCATTCCGATGAAGCCGGCGCGCCGATCTTCAATGCGTCGACCGGCGAGACGATCGGCTGGCAGGAATTCGCGACGGCCGCGCACGTCGACGCCGCGGTCCGCGCCGCGCGCGACGCGTTCGCCGGCTGGCGCGACACGCCGCCCGCCGAGCGCGGCCGCCTGCTCGCGACGATCGCCGCGCGCGTCGAAGCCGAGCGCGAACGCCTTGCGGCGCTGCAAATGCAGGTGAGCGGCAAGCCGCCGTTCGAAGCGGACGCCGACGTCGGCGACGTCGCCGCGACGTTCGCGTACTACGCGCAGCTGTGCGAGAACCCGGCGCTGTTCGCGGCCGAGCCGGTCGCGCTGCCGAGCGACGCCGTCGCCGCCGAGCGCTTTCACGATGCGGTCGGCGTGGCCGCGCTGATCGTGCCGTGGAATTTCCCGATGGTCACGACCGCGTGGAAGCTCGCGCCCGCGCTGGCGGCCGGCTGCACGGTCGTGATGAAGCCGTCCGAACTGACGTCGCCGACCGAGCACGCGCTGCTCGACCTGATCGCCGAAGCCGGCGTGCCGGACGGCGTCGTCAACGTCGTGAACGGTGGCGCGGAGGTCGGCGCGGCGCTGAGCGCGCATCCGCTGGTCGACAAGATCTCGTTTACCGGCAGCACGGCCGCCGGCCGCAAGGTCATGCAGGCCGCGGCCGAGGACATGAAGCGCGTGACGCTCGAACTCGGCGGCAAGTCGTCGCTGATCGTGCGCGACGACGCCGATCTCGACGTCGCGGTGTCGCTGGCGGTGGCCGGTGCGTTCACGAACGCGGGCCAGATGTGCTCGGCCACCGCGCGCATCCTCGTGCACGACAGCGTGTACCGCAGCTTCATGGCCGCGTTCGAGACGGCCGTGCGCGCGCTCGTCGTCGCGCCGCCTTCCGCCGGACACGTCGCGATGGGGCCGCTGATCTCGGCCGCGCAGCGCACGCGCGTCGAGGCGATGCTCGAGCAAGGCATCGCGGCCGGCGCGCGCATCGCGTTCAGCGGGCGCGTCGCCGAGGGGGGCGGCAATGGCTTCTTCATGGCGCCGGTCGTGGTCGCCGAACCGGCCGTCGACAACCTGCTGTGGACCGATGAAGTGTTCGGCCCGGTCGCGTGCGTCAAGTCGTTCCGCACCGACGACGAGGCGATCGCGCTCGCGAACGACACGCGCTACGGGCTCGTCGCGACCGTCGTGACGCGCGACGCGGAAATCGCGAAGCAGTTCCAGGCGCGCGTGCGCGCCGGGCTCGTGTGGATCAACGCGCCGCAACTCATCTACCCGCACGTGTGCTGGGGCGGCTTCGGGCTCAGCGGGATCGGCCGCGAACTCGGCGTGACGGGCCTGCGCAGCTACCAGGAACTGCGCCACGCGATGCGCGCGATCGATTGACCGGGGCGGTCGACCGAAGCATGCGATGCATGCTTCCGAAAGTGACGATGTCCGCGCACGATCGCGGCGTCGTCACGGTCGATGTGCCGCCGCTTCGGCCTCGGTGTCGTGATACTCGACGAACGTCGCGATCTTCCCGTTTTCGATCGTGAACAGATGCACCCAGTCGTCTTCGTACGTGCGACCCGTGGCATGAACATGCCAGCGTTGCGTGCCTAGCACGACGACCCGGTTGCCGCTCGCGATGAACTCGAGCGGCTCGAACCGTTCCGCGGTCTGCGTCGACGCAAGCGCCGCGAAGAACGCCGCGACCGCCTGCGGCCCATGTCTTCTGCCGACGAACGGAACGACGTCGGCCGGCCCCGGGATGAACCAGTCGATACTGTCGGAAAGCGTCTGCAGAATGCCGTCGATATCGGCCCTGCCGAACGCCGCGTATGCCTGCTGCACGAGTTGCACGTTGTCTTGTTCGCTCATCGCACCCTCCCGCCTTCGCCGGTTCGCCGCGTCGCGGCGCGGAATTCGGGCCGCGGACAATTCAGCATAGTCGAACCGCGAGGCGGCACTTATGCGTATTCTCCAGCAGTCGCGCGGCGTGAATTCCGTATGAGCAATCGGCGGTGGCGCTGACCCGACGCCACGATGACGTGCGCCTGAATCCTGCCGACCACCGGCCCGTCGCCATGACGGCCAGCAATGGCCGCGGCGGCTCGATATCACTGCTGCATCGTCACCGCGACCAACGTGGTCGTGACGCGTCCGATCGCCGCCGAGTTTGGAATCGAGCATCTACTCGGCATCGAGCGCGATACCGACGACGGCACGCCGGGCGGAAGATTCACCGGGCTGTCGCACGTCGCCGGCACGCGCGGATGGCCTGTCATGAAGTTGTTCTGATTCGAACGATATTCTCCGCTGTTCATTTCTTTTCTGGAGGGGCAATGAAAGCAGGAACAGGAACGACGCACGTCAATCACTCAGGAATCCGACTCGAATCGAGTCGCGACCACTCCGCTCCGCCCGCTGGTAAGGAAAGTCATTTCCCGCACTGGCGCGGCGCTTTCATGATCGCGCTCCTTTGCACGCTGGCCGGTTGCGGCGATGGCGATTCCGGCGCGGCCGGCAACCTCGCCGCGAACCGCGCATCAGCATCGGGCCCGGCCGCCGCGCCGGTCCTGCACTGCGCCACGGCTTGCCACTGACGGGCACCTGCCCTTGTCCGGCGTGACTGCGATCGCAACGCGCGGCGTTTGAAGCGCGAGGGCGTCCGGCCAGTCCGTCCGGCCATTCATGACAGAGAGCGAAAATGCAAAACAAATCCACGACACGACGTCAGTTCCTGGCCGATGCGCTGAAGCTCGCGGGCGCCACGGCAGTCACCGGCATGCTGCCCGAAAGCATCCTGCGCGCGCAGTCGATTCCGGCAGCGACCGTCACCGGCACGATCCAGGACGTGAAGCACGTCGTGATCCTGATGCAGGAAAACCGGTCGTTCGACCACTACCTCGGCACGCTGCGCAGCGCGCGCGGCTTCGGCGATCCGCGCCCGGTCGTGATCTCGAGCGGGTATCCGGTCTGGCGCCAGCCGTGGCTGCTGTCGTACGTGTTCCCGTTCAACCCGTCGCCGCCGGCCGGCAGCGCGAACGGCGACACCTATTACGGCGACCTCGACCACAGCTGGAACGGCACGCACAGCGCATGGAACAACGGCCGTTACGACAACTGGGCCGGCGCGAAGACCAGCGGCACGATGTACTACTTCACGCAGAACGACATCCCGTTCTATTACGCGCTGGCGAGCGCCTTCACCGTGTGCGACGGCTACCACTGCTCGATGCTCGGGCCGACCGACCCGAACCGCCTGTATCTGTGGACCGGTTGCTGCGGCAACGTGCCCGGCTACACGCCGTACACGACCAACACGATGACCGGCACCGGCTGGACCACGATGCCGGAACGGCTGAATGCGGCCGGCGTCACGTGGAAGTTCTACCAGGACAAGGGCAACGGGCTCGATGCCGCGCACGGTTACGGCGAGTACAACGGCTCCAGCAAGGATCTCTGGTGGAACGGCAACTACGGCGACAACGTCATCCTCAACTTCAGGCAGTACCAGAACCTCGGCGCGACCGATCCGCTCGCGCCGGCGCTCAACGGCACGCAAATCGACCCGACGGGCGGCGGCACCGAATACGACACGCGCCTGTTCAGCCAGTTGCAGGCCGACGTCGCGAACGACACGCTGCCGCAGGTATCGTGGATCGCCGCGCCCTACGCGTACTGCGAACATCCGTCGTGGGCCGCGAGCGGCGGCGAATGGTATGTGAGCAACGTCCTCAACGTGCTGACGTCGAATCCGAAAGTCTGGGCCAGCACGGTGCTGCTCGTGATGTACGACGAGAACGACGGCCTGTTCGACCACGTGCCGCCCGCCGTGCCATCCAGCGCATCCGCGGGCACCGGCCGTTCGACGGTCTCGACCGCGGCCGAATTCGTCGGCAGTAGCGGCGCGGCGTCCGACGGATCGGCCAGCGGCGACGTGCCGATCGGCCTCGGCCCGCGTGTGCCGATGTTCGTGATCTCGCCGTGGTCGAAAGGCGGCAAGGTCAACTCGCAGGTGTTCGATCACACGTCGGTGATCCGCTTTCTGGAAACGCGCTTCGGGCTGCAGGAAACCAACATCACGCCGTGGCGGCGCACCGTGTGCGGCGATCTCACGTCGGCATTCGACTTCACCAATCCCGACCAGACGGTGCCCGCGATCCCGAGCCCGGCCAGCAACATGGACCCGAACGGCTGGACGGTCATCATCCCGCCGGCGACCACCACCGCGGTGCCGGCACAAACGACCGGCCGCAATGCGGCATGCCGGCTGCCGTACGAGTTTTTCGTGCAGGGCAAGGTCAACCGCTCCGGCAGGACGCTCGCGCTGACGATGACCAATACCGGCACGGCGGGCGTGCATCTGCAGGCGTGGGTCGACGGCACCAGCACGATCCCGCGGCAATACACGATCGGCGCCGGCGCGAACGCGTGCACGACCCTGTCCGATTCGCTCGCGCTGAACTCGGCTGGCGGCTACGACTATTCGGTCTACGGGCCGAACGGATTCCTGCAGACGTTCCGCGGCAACGTCGGCGCGTCGGGCAATACCGGTTCGTCGGCCGAAGTCAGCCTCTGTTACGACGTGCAGAACGGCAACGTGCAGATCACGCTCGACAACACCGCCGGAGCGAGCGCGACGACGTTCCAGCTCGTCGACAACGCGTACGGAATGAACACGCCGCAGTCGGTCAGCGTGCCGGCCGGCGCGACGCAGGCCGTGACGTGGTACGGCGACGCAGGCTGGTACGACGCGAGCATCCGCGACGCGAACGACCCGAACTTCCTGCGCCGCGTGGCCGGCTGCGTGCAGGCGCAAGCGGGTGCACTGCTGACCGATTCGGCGATCGGCAATACGAACGGGAAATTCGTGCCCGCGCTGTCGTCGCAGGGCTCGTCGTACGGCACGCTGCGGTTCGACTACGTCGTGCCGCCTTGGCGTCACAGCCCGAAGAACTGGGTCGGCATCTACCCGCGCGGCGCGCAACCGACCAAGGGCGGCTACAAGTCGTGGGCGTATCTGCCGAAGAGCACGGGCTCGCTGCTGTTCTCGACGACGGCGAACAGCGCGCTGGCGTCGGGCCAGTACGATGCGTGGTTCCTCTTCGACGACGGCTACACGCCGCTGGCAGGCCCGGTCGCGATCAGCATCTGACGATGCGGCCGGCGACGCGCGTTCACGGCGCGCGTCGCCCGGCTCGGCTCTCATCAGCAAGTCTTCGTGGAACGCGCCGAACGGCCGCGTCGGATGCGCGCTCCGGATTTCGATTGATCGCGTGCATTCTTGCGTGCCGCATCGCGTCGAGCGAAAACGCTTCGCCGACGGCTTCCCGCTGCGTCGAATTCAACATGATGCTCCTGTGCCGGCGAATATGGGTCGGTTAGGTCGATCGCCATTTCGATATGCATCGCTGAACATATCGCGTTCCGCGCCGATGCGTGGCGTGATTGCATTCCCGTTCCAGGCCGGTGCAGCGTCGCTGCCGATATCCCGCATAATCGGGCGTTGAATCGCGCCGCGGGGAGAAGCATTGTGCGAGCGCAGCAATTCGAAACAGGAACGGGCGCGATCCGGCTCGCCGCAAGGCGGCGCTCGCCCCGGGGGAAATACTTGGCAATCCCGCTGAAGACAGGACACCGACACACATGGACCGAGCCGAGCACATCAGCATCGAACAGGCGGTCGATCTGCCCGCCGACGAACTGAACGGATGCGACTTTTCGTTCGAGATCGCGTGGGAGCTGAATGCGCCGTACCAGGATCTGCTCGATTTGCGCGCGCTGCCCGTGCGGCGCAAGGACTACGGCTTCGACCCGGCCGGCTGGGCGCGCGAGGCGTCCAACGGCACCGCGCTGTTTCGCGCGAGCGCGGGCGGGCGCCTCGCGGGATTCGTCGCGATCACCGAAAGCTGGAACGGGATGGCCGAGATCGCGGAACTCGCGGTCGACCGCGGTTGCCGGCGCCAAGGGATCGGCCAGTTCCTGCTGGCGGCCGCGGAAGCGTGGGCGCGCAACCGCGGGTTCGGCTTCATGCGGCTGGAAACGCAGGCGAACAACGTCGCGGCCTGCTGCACGTACGCACGTGCGGGCTTCGTCATCGGCGGCCACGACCGCTTCCTGTACGCCGACGGCGCGAACGACGGCGAAGTCGCCCTCTTCTGGTACAAGGACCTGCGTGACGGGCAGTCCGCGAAGAGCCGGACGGTCGATCCGGAATCGATGCGGCCGGCGTCCTGACCGACGACCATGCTTTCGCGTTACTTCCGCGTCGCGACGATGAACAGGCGCGGAAACGGCAGCAGCACGGTGCCGTCGTCGAGCAGCGGATAGCCGTCCGGACCGGCGAGCGCGTCGCGATAGCGCGCGACGAATGCGTCGCGTTCGCTTTCGTCCAGCGCCGCGAGGAACGGCCGCAGCGCGCTGCCCTTGAACCATTCGACGACCGCATCGACGCCGCCGCGCAACGGATGGTAGTAAGTCGTGCGCCAGACATCCACCCGCGAACACGACGGCGACAGCAACGCGTAGTAATACCGCGCGTCGAACCGCTCGGTGCGCGCCGCGTCCTTCAGCTTGTGCGCCCACGGTCCGGCCGCGGCGACCTCGCGCATCAGCCGGTGCGCGGGTTCGTCGAGGTTGTCCGGCATCTGCACGGCGAGATGGCCGCCCGGCGCGAGCCGGCCGACGAGCGACGGAAACAGCGTGTCGTGCGCGGGCACCCATTGCAGCACCGCATTCGACAGAATCAGATCGTAGCCGCCCGGATCGTCCCAGGTGGAGACATCCGCGAGATCGAAACGCAGCGCGGGCAGGCGCTTGCGCGCGGCCGCGATCATGTCCGGCGACGCGTCGATCCCGCGAACCGTCGCGTCGGGGGCGCGCGCGATCAGCGCTTCGGTCGAATTGCCGGGCCCGCAGCCGATGTCGATCGCGGTATGGATCGGCGTATCCGGCACGGCGGCCAGCAGATCGCGCACGGGCCGCGTGCGTTCGTCTTCGAATCGCACGTACTGGTTGGCGTATTGATCGAGTGATGTCGTCACGGCATGCCTCCTGGTCGGCGTGGACGGTGTCGGAATATCGACAGCCGTCGATGCAGCGCATTCTGCGATCTCGCCGTTCTTCAGTAAAATGAATTTAATATCGTCATTGATTCATGTTTCTGATGAAAATCGATACGCTCGGTGTCCAGGCTTTCGTCGCGATCGCCGACGGCGGCAGCTTCAGGCAGGCGGCCGACACGCTGCACGTCACGCAAACGGCGATCACGCAGCGGCTGCGCAAGCTCGAGTCGTTTCTCGGCGTCGCGCTGATCGAGCGCACGACACGCCGCACCACCCTCACCGAAATCGGCCGGCGTTTCCTGCCGCAGGCGCGCCGGCTGCTGAACGAGCTGTCGGATGCGCTGACCGAAATCCGCGAAACGGGCTTGAGCCAGCGCGGCGACGTGACGATCGCGTGCGTGCCGACGGTCGGCGTTCAGTATCTCCCCCGTATTCTGCGGGCGTTTTCCGGGCACCGGCCGCACGATCGCGTGAAGATCCTCGATCACGCGTCGGCGTCGGTATTGCAGGCCGTGCTACGCCGCGAAGCGGAATTCGGGATCAGCATCGCGGGCGACCAGCACCCCGAACTCGTCAGCGTGCCGCTCATGCATGATCCGTACGTGCTCGTCTGCCGCGACGATCATCCGCTCGCGAAGCGTCGGCGGATCCGTTGGGCCGCGCTGCAGCCGCATCCGCTGATCTTCGCGGGCGAAGTGAGCGGCAATCGCGGGCTGCTCGAAGGTGCGCTGAAGACGAGCGGCGTGACGCTGCATTCGTTCTACGAAGTGCAGCGCAGTTCGACCGCGCTCGGCCTCGTCGCCGAAGGCCTCGGCGCGGCCGTGGTGCCGAAGCTCGCGATCCAGAAGAACGCGTATCCGATGATTCGCACGATCGAACTCGTCGAGCCGTCGGTGTCGCGCACGCTCGTGCTGGTCAAGCGCCGGGCCGCGCAGTTGTCGCCCGCGGCGGAGGCGCTGTACGACATGATCGTCGAGCGCGCGACGCCGGGGCGGTGACGTCGGGCACCGTCGTTCAAAGCGCCTTGACCATGAACACGCGCGCCGTCCCTTCCGGCTCGCACGGCACTTCGCCGAATGCCTCGTACCCGTGCTTCCGGTAGAAATCCGGCGCCTGGAACGTAATCGTGTACAGCACCGCGCGGGCGCATCCGCGCCGCTTCGCTTCCGCTTCGGCCTCGCGCAGCAGTCTGCTGCCGAAGCCGCCGCCGCGCAGCGATTCCGGCAGGTAAAAAAGGTCGATGAAGAAGAGACCGAGCGACGTTCGGCCGGTGAGCCCGCCCAGGACCTCGCCGGTCGCGGGATCGGTCACGTAGACGTCGAGCGCTGCCGTGTCGCTACGGCCCGTCATCGCGTGGTTGAATTCGCCGAGCTTGCGGCTGATGAATTCGCGGGCAGCCGGTTGTTCGGTGTCGGTGAGCTGAAGGGAAACGGCGGGATGCGCGGTCATGGAATGGAGACGTGCGTGAAGGAGCCGCCGAACGTGCAGTGTTCGCGGCGGGCGTCGGGCGACTATAGCGCGTAGCGCGTTCGGCGGCAGCGGGAGTCTGCGCCGATCATGACGAACGTACAAACGACGGGCACATCCCGCACCCGCCGTTTCGTCACGCCTGGAGCCTGCTCAAGCCGCGGCGAATGCTTGAATCGACGCGATCCAAACCCGCGTCAGTTGTACCCAAGAATCGCCACCGCCGCGACATCCGGCCGATCGATCGTATTCCCGACGAGCGACGTCATCGGCTCCTGCAGCACGGCCTGATACGACGTCACATGCGCCTCCTCCGGCGCGCCGGCTTCGTCCCATACCGGCTCGTCGAATGCGTCGAGGCCACTGAAGAACCCGGGTTGCGTTTGCGTAAAAGTCATCTCCACTCCTTTTGATATGTCGTCGATGTTCTAATTTGCCTGTTTCAACGCCGCTGCCTGCACGGGTGCGCCGTCATGCGCGCCCTCCGACCGTGCAAGTTGCGCGCGCGTGCGCCGCGTGATGTGAATCACCGCGAACACGACCGGTGCGATCAGCAGGCCTTCCGCCAGTTCGGGATCGACCGGCAGGTTCATCACGTGCAGCGCCTTGAACGCCGCTGTCGCGAGCGACAGCACGTAGTACGAAATGGCCGCCACCGACAATCCTTCGACCGCGTGCTGCAGATGAAGCTGATTGCGTGCGGTGCGCTCCATGCCGGCCAGCAAGCGCGTCACGTCCTTTTCCTGCGCGAGATTCACGCGCGTGCGCAACAGGTCGACCGCGCGTGCGATCCGCGCGGCGATCTGCTCGTGACGCGCCCACACGCTGCGGCAGGTTTCCATTGCCGGCGCGAAGCGCCGCTCCATGAACTCGGCGATCGTCGGCATCCCTTCGATGCGCTCCTCGCGCAATTCCTGGATGCGCGCCAGCACGAGCTTTTCGTAGGCACGCGACGCGCTGAAGCGGCCGCCGGACCCCGACAGCGCCTCGACCCGCACCGCGAGATGCGTGAGCTTCACGAGCAAGGCCGCGTCGTCGCCGTCGGCGCCGCTCGCGTCCATCCGCTGCATCAGCGCATGCAGCGCCGCATGGATTTCGTCGAGCTCGCGGCTCATCCGCCGCGCGACCGGCAACGCGAGCAGCGCCATCATCCGGTACGTCTCGATTTCATACAGGCGCTGCAGCAGTCGGCCGCCCTGCTCCTCGCGAAAATCCTCGTCGACGACGAGAAAACGCATGAAGCCGTCGTCACGCACGTGCCAGTCGCAAAACACCTTGCCGCCGCCCAGCACGTTGCTGCCGACGAGCGCGGGCCCGTCGATCCAGCGGCGCATGTCACCGCACACGAGCCGCGCGGCATCGCCCGACAGCAACTCCATGCGCACCGCGACGAAGCGGATACCCGCGAGCCGCGCGAACCACGCGGCAGGAATCCCTTCGATCGCGAGATCGTCGAAATAGCCGGTGTCGCGACGCGGCGCGACGAACGTGAACGTCGAGAATTCGGTGTGGCGCTCCCACTTCAGATGCCAGCCGCACGGCGACTGCACCGCATGGTGGGTCGCGCCGTCCTGCGGCACGGCAATGCCGGTGTCGCGACACAGCGCGTGCAGCAGCGTTTCGTGGATGTCGGGCTGGCCGTCCGCGTAGATCGCGTAGTGCGTGAGCGACACGGCCTCGGCGAGCCGCAGGAACGGCCGGGCATGCAATTCCGCGGCCAGTGCGGCGCGCAACGGATGATCCATCATCGGTACACCACTCTTCCCTGTTCAACGCTGCGTGCCGGGCATGCCGGCGTGATGGCCGCACCGCATCGAACGAAACGGCGGGCTCGATGCCACTATGGCAGACACATAGCGACAATAAAAACGCATAATGCTGATCGTTACATTCAGTTTTCCTGATACCGATGAAGATGCTCGATCACGACGTGCTGGCCACCGTCGTCGCCGTTGCGGAAACCGGCAACATGACCCGCGCCGCCGAAGCGGTGAACCGCTCGCAATCGGCTGTGAGCATGCAGATCAAGAGCCTCGAGGACGCGATCGGCCGGCCGCTGTTCGTGCGCAAGCCGCGCAGCATCGTGCTGACGCGCGAAGGCGAGGTGCTGCTGGGATTCGCCAGACGAATGCTGGCGCTGCGCGACGAGGCGTGGGCGGCCGTAGTGCGGCCGGAAGTGACCGGCAAGGTCGTGATCGGCGTGCCGGACGACTATGCGTCGTCGCTGCTGCCGTCGGTGCTGAAGAAGTTCTCCGCGACCTATCCGAAGGTCGAGATCCAGGTGATCGGCCTGCCGAGTAGCGCGCTCGCGCCGCTCCTGAAGGACGGCACCGTCGATCTCGTGTGCGGCACGCGCATCAAGGGGCTGTCCGGCGACTTCATCCGCCACGAGCCGATGGCGTGGGCCGCGATGACGAACGGGCCGCGCGTGTGGGAAGAACGGCCGCTGCCGATCGCGGTGTTCATGCCGGGCAGCGTCGCGCGCGAGAACGCGATCCGCAGCCTCGAACGCGCGAAGCTGCCGTTTCGCACGTCCTATGAAAGCCCGAGCCTGCTCGGGCTGCTCAGCATGGTCGAGGCCGGGCTCGCGGTCGCGCCGCTCGCGCGCTGCGCGATTCCCGCGCAATTGTCGATGCTCGGCCGCTCGCACGGGCTGCCCGATCTGCCGCCGCTCGAGCTGATCCTCGCGCGCAGCACGAAATCGAAGCGCCCGCCGTGCGACTTTCTCGCGGAACAACTGATGGAAGACCTGCAGCGGCAAACCGGCCAGACCGGCGACGCCTGAACCGCGGCCGGACGCGCGCCGCCGCCCGCGCCGTCACGAACTGCCGGGCCGTGGATGGCCGGCCGCGAGCAGCGCCGCGTTGACGATGCCCGCTACCGTGTCGACGAGCGCCTCCAGCGTGTCGCCATGCACATGCCTCCCGGCCGGCGGAATGCATTCGGTACGCCGGCCGCCCCACTGCGACCCGGCCGTCACCGACAGCGTCGCGCCGAACCGGTTGCCGTGCCGCCGGCCGAAGATGCCGACGCGCTGCTCGCCCAGATACGCCTGCTCCGGAAGAAACAGCCGAATGTCGACCGCGACCTGGTCGGGATCGCCGGCGCGCGCGTTCGCATCGGCCGACGGCGCGAACGTCTTCGCGATGCGCAGCGTCACGTGCGAATCCCAGGCGGCCAGCGGCCCGCCGGCCGCGTCGACACGTTCGAGGTCGACCGACCACTGATGGCGGTCCGGCAGCCGGATCGCCTGACGCAGCAGCACGTCCGCCGCGCGCACGGTCACCCGCAACTGCAGGGCCAGCTGCGTGCCCGACGGCAACGTCACCACGCGCACGCGGCCGCTTGCCGGACGCGTGGTCTGCACTTCTTCCATGAGGTGCATGGATTCCTCCCTGTCAAGGGCCGGCGCCGCGTGCGACGCGGCGCACAAACGCTCGCCGCGACCGGCCCGCCCACGGCACGATGGCCGGCGAATCGGCGGCGAACCCTACGGTACGAGCAATCGGCGTTCCCCGGCCGGACGATCCTGCGTCGCCACGCGCAGACGGCGGGCAACGGGACCGATCACGGCATCGACCTGCTGCGCGATCAGCATGTGCAGCGTGAAGTCGAGATCCTCCGACGCGATGTCGAATTCCACATGGATCACGTCGCGCACGGTACGCGCGCTGACCACATACACGCCGAGCGGGGAATGCAGCAACGCCGCGAGCCGGGCGTGCGCGAGCGCGCCGGTGTCGGCCGTCAGCGTGACGGGCAACCGCAGGCGCGGGCGCGGCGGCGGAAACGGGATGACGGTCGTGCGCGCGCCGGCGCGCAGTTGGCGGCCGGCGATGTCGTATTCGGGTACGGGATGGATGAAGGTCATGGCGCGGACGGAGGGCGTCCTGGCTGTTGGACACGTCCCGAGCTTAGAAGGCGCCGCATCAATACCGTGCAAAAAAACGGCTTTGCAGTGAAAAAAACGGCATGCGTGCCGGCCGTACCGCTATGCGAACGCCTCGAGCGACGCCCGCCGCCGCTCGTCGACCATGGCTTCAATCAGCGAGACCAGATCGTCGGTCAGCGGATCGCAGATACCCGGCGAGCGATGCAGTTCGAGGTCGGCGGGCGGTAGCGGCGGCAAGCCGTCCGCTTGGTCGAGCACGCGCCAGTTCGCGGGCAGCGTGCAGCGGTCGATCATCGTCACGGCCGCGCCGTGGTTCACCGCGATCTTGATGCCGGTCGGGCTCTGGCTCGTATAGACGACGTGATACGGCCGCTCGGCGGTCGCGAGCGCCTGCAGGCCGCGCTGCCGATAGCAGCACGTTTCCGGAAACAGCGCGAGCGGCACCGATGCGTGCCGGTCGAGCGCGAAGTCGCGATGCGCGGCCCACACGACGTCGTGACGGCCAAGCAGCCGCCCGGCCGCATTCGGCCCGTGCCGCACCACGAGCGCGACGTCCAGCTCGCCGGCCTGCAGCCGCTCGACCAGCTCCAGCGACATCCGGCAATGCACGTGCAAGCGCGCGCCCGGCCGCAGCGCGTAGAACGACTTCAGCAAGTCGGGCAGCCACAGCTCCGCGTAATCCTCGGGCAGCCCGAAACGCACGACACCGCGGTCGCTGCTCGTCTGCTTCAACGCGATGATTGCGTCGTTCTGCACCTGGATGATCCGGCGCGCGTGGATCAGGAAGTTCTCGCCATCGCGAGACAGCTCGAGCCGCCGGCTGTTGCGCATGAACAGGTGCGTGTCGAGCCGCTCCTCGAGCGTGCGGATCCGCAGGCTGATGGTCGACTGCGTGCGATGCAGCTGCCGGGCCGCCGCGGTGAAGCCGCCGCTCTCGACGACGGCGACGAATGCGCGGATCAGCTCCGGGTCGAGAGAGCTGAGCTTCGACCAATCGGGTCTCTGAATGGCTGCCATCGGAATTACTCGCTTTCGAAAAAGGACGGGGCGTCGAAAGATAAGGCCCGGGGTACGCCGATTGTTGTCCAGACGCGCGCGGCGCTCCAACCCCTGCCCGGGTATGACAAACCCGGAGCCAGCACGCCGCCGCCCACCCGCACCGCCCGTTCCGCGACATCGTCCGGCAGCGCCGGCGGCCCGACCGGCGGGCGTTCGCGCGTGGCGGCCAGGGTTTTCACGGAGACGACGAAAACGCATACCTCGATCAGAAAACATCGATTCACCGGCCGCATCGCGGCCCCGGACAATCGCCTCACACCAACCTCATCGACGAGACACCGCAATGACCGCACCGCATCCCAGACAGCTTTTCATCGGCGAAGGCTTCGAAGGCCCCGGAGTCAACCTTGCGCACATCAACGTGCTGATCGGCCCCCGCGACGGCCCCGCCGGGCAGGCGTTCGCGACCGCGCTTGCGACGCCGTCGGCCGGCCATGCGCCGTTCGTCGTGATCGCGCAGCCCGGCATTCCGACCAAGCCGCTCACGCTGTACGTGAACAAGGCTCAGATCGACGGCGACTTCCACGGCAATGCGACATGGGGCGCCTCGCAGGCCGGCATCGCGAAAGCCGTGGCCGAAGCGCTCGAAAACGGCACGCTGCCGCCCGAAGCCGAAAACGACTGGGTCGTCGTGTCGGCGAACTGGGTCAATCCGCGGACCGACGATCTCGACGCCGTCTTCGAGAACAACTACCGCGCGTGCCGCAACGCGATCGTCGCCGCGATGGAAGGGCTGCCGCATCGCGACGCCGCGTTCGCCGCCGCGCGCGACGTATCGAATCCGTTCTACACGCCCAAAAAGAACTGACCGACAACGAGCGGCCGGCAAGGCCGTGACAGGAGGAAGCATGGAATACGTCCGCCTCGGCCAGTCCGGCCTGAAGGTGTCCCGCCTGTGTCTCGGCACGATGAACATGGGCACGCCCGAATGGAAGCCGTGGATCTTCGACGAAGCGCAGAGCGAGCCGATCGTGCGCCGCGCGCTCGATGCCGGCGTCAACTTCATCGATCTCGCGGATTTCTATTCGACGGGTGTCGGCGAGGAAGTGGTCGGCCGCATCCTGAAGCGCAACGCGCGCCGCGAGGAGCTGGTCGTCACGACCAAGGTCGGCTACGACATGGGCAGCTATCCGAACGCGGGCGGCCATTCGCGCAAGCACGTGCTGGACGGCATCGACGGGTCGCTGAAGCGTCTCGGAATGGATTACGTCGACATCTTCATGCTGCACTTCTTCGACGTGAACACGCCCGTCGAGGAAACGATGAGCGCGATGCACGACATCGTGCGGGCGGGCAAGGCGCGCTATATCGGCGTGTCGACGATGTACACGTGGCAATTCGCGAAAATCATGCAGGCGTGCGAGCGCAACGGCTGGGACAAGCCGATCAACATGCAGTTGCAGCTGAACCTCGCGTATCGCGAGGAAGAGCGCGAGATGGTGCCGTACTGCATCGACCAGGGCGTCGGCGTGTCCGTGTTCAGTCCGCTCGCGCGCGGCCTGCTGACATGCGAGCCGCAATCGACGCGCAACCAGACCGACTTCTTCACCGCGCAGATGTACGGCGACGCGTCGTCGCTCGCGATAGCCGAATCGGTCGCGAAGGTCGCGAAGCGGCGCGGCGTGCCGCCCGCGCAGATCGCCCAGGCCTGGGTGCTGAGCCGCCCCGGCATTGCCAGCATGCTGGTCGGCGCCGATTCCGTCGCGCAGTTCGACAGCGCGCTCGGCGCGCTCGAGACGCAACTCGGCGAAGACGAACTGCACGAGCTCGAGCGCAACTACACGCCGTGCGACCTGATCAACGACTACACCGCCGGCAAGCGCATCGCGCGCGAGTCGCGCCCGGCGCAGGGCAGTTTTGCGGCAGACTGAAGGAACGAAACGCAATGAGCGAATTTCTGAGAACGGGCCACTACATCGGCGGTGAATGGCACGAGCCGCATCGCGCGAGCGATGCAACCTATCCGGTGCTGAATCCCGCCACGGGCGAGACGATCGCGAAAGTCGCGAAAGGCGATGCCGAAGACGCCCAGCGCGCGATCGACGCCGCCGCGCACGCGTTGCCCGCATGGCGCGCGCTGACCGCGAAGGAGCGCGGCACCCGCGTCAAGCGCTGGGGCGAACTGATGCTCGAACATCGCGACGCACTCGCCGAGCTGCTGACGCGCGAACAGGGCAAGCCGCTCGCGGAGGCGCGTGGAGAAGTCGCCTACGCCGCGAGCTTTCTCGAATGGTTCGCGGAAGAAGCGAAACGCATGTACGGCGACGTGATCCCGAGCCCGAAGCCCGACACGCAGATCGTCGTCACGCGCGAACCGGTCGGTGTCGTCGCGGCGATCACGCCGTGGAACTTCCCGCTCGCGATGATCACGCGCAAGGCCGGCCCCGCGCTCGCGGCCGGCTGCACGATGGTGCTGAAGCCGTCCGAGGAAACGCCGCTGTCGGCATTCGCGCTGGCGGTGCTCGCCGAACGGGCGGGCGTGCCGGCCGGCGTGTTCAACGTCGTGTCGGGTGACGCGGTCGCGATCGGCGAGGCGCTCACGCATTCGCCGGTCGTGCGCAAGCTGTCGTTCACGGGCTCGACACGCGTCGGCAAACTGCTCGCCAGGCAATCGGCCGACACGCTGAAGAAGCTGTCGCTCGAACTCGGCGGCAATGCACCGTTCATCGTGTTCGACGACGCCGATCTCGACGCGGCCGTGCAGGGCGCTATCGCATCGAAGTTCCGCAACACCGGCCAGACCTGCGTGTGCGTGAATCGCTTTCTCGTGCAGGACGGCGTATACGAAGCCTTCACGCGCAAGCTCGCCGACTCGGTACGCGCGCTGCGCGTCGGCAACGCGCTCGCGGGCGACGTCGACCAGGGGCCGCTCATCAACGAAGCGGCACTCGACAAGGTCGAGCGGCACGTGGCCGATGCGACCGCGAAAGGGGCACGCGTGGTCGTCGGCGGCAAGCGCCACGCGCTCGGCGGCACGTTCTACGAACCGACGGTGCTGACCGGTATGACGCCCGACATGCTGATCGCCGAAGAAGAAACCTTCGGCCCCGTCGCCGGCTGCTTCCGCTTCACGACCGAAGACGAAGCGGTCGCCGCGGCGAACGACACGCCGTTCGGTTTGTCCGCCTACTTCTACACGCGCGACCTCGGCCGCGCATGGCGCGTGTCCGGCGCGCTGGAAAGCGGGATGGTCGGCATCAACGACGGGATCATCTCGACCGAGGTCGCGCCGTTCGGCGGCGTCAAACAGTCGGGGCTCGGCCGCGAAGGCTCGAAGTACGGCCTCGACGAGTACGTGGAGCTCAAGTACACGCTGATGGCCGGACTCGGCCGCTGACCACGACCGACGGTCGATGCGCGCCGCGCGACGAGGTTCGTGCTGGCCGGCGTGCTGCCGGCCGGGAAGATCGTGCCGATCGCGTGGGCGCCCCGGACGAAGCATTCGGCGCTGGAGGAGGCGGCCGGGCGTCGAGGCGCGCGCTCGCCCGGTTACGCCGGGCGGTCGCCCTATTCGACACGTCTCACGCTCGGCGTCCACATGCCTACCCCTTCCTCGCCGCTTGCGCCCGCAGCCACGCCGCGAATGCGCCCACATGCTCGACCACCGCGTTTTCCGGCGCGATGTCGAGCCAATAGCCGAACGGACCGATCGGCTGTACCGGCGACAACCGCACGAGGCTACCCTCGCCGATCTCCTCCTCGATCATGGTGAGGTCGACCACGGCAAGCCCCGCGCCCTTGCGGGCCGCGCGAATCGCCTGTTCGAGCGTCGAGAATTCGATGCCGTCGCCAATCCGCTCGACTGCGACGCCAGCCTGCTCGCACCAGTCGGCCCACAGCGTCAAACGCTTGCCCTCGTGCAGCACATGCAGTGACGGCAACCTGCGGAACAGCGCCTCGAGCGTATCGCCGCGATAACGCGGCGCACCGACCAGCGCGTGCCGCTCCATCATCAGCAGTTCGGATTGCATACCCGGCCGCGCCGCGCGCCCGAAACGGATATGGCAATGACAATCGTCGGCCGGCTCGGTGCGGATCGACAGCTCGACGTCCGGGAGTGCCTCCGCGAGCGTGCCAAGTCGTGGCGAAAACCACTGCGTGGCAAACGTCGGCGGCAGCGATACCGTGAGACGTCGTTTCGCGTCCGGCCGCGCGACGGCGATCCCGCCGATGCCGCGCTCGATCGTATCGAACGCCTTCCCGACGAACGGCAGCAGCCGCTCGCCGGCCTCCGTCAGGCGCACGCCCTTGTGATCCCGCTCGAACAGCCGCACGCCGAGCGCGTCCTCGAGCAACCGGATCTGACGGCTCACCGCGCCTTGTGTCACGCATAGCGAAACCGCCGCGCGATTGAAGCTCAGATGACGCGCGGTCTCCTCGAAAAACCGCAACGCGATCAACGATGGCAGGCGTCGCATGATATGTGTGTCCCTCTCCGTCTTTCGTCCGGCTGCCAGTCGGCCTGCCAGCAATCTCGAGCGCAGCTTTATCGCAGAAAAGCGCGCGCCCCGGCAGGCCGTGAAAACCCCGATATCCGTTGCGCGCGCGGCCGCCGCATTCGGCGTTCCCGTCTCGTCGTCTCCCCGCCTACAATGAGCATCCCGCACCAAAACGACACCGCCCCGTGAGACGCAAGATGCCGGCGCTGAATGCGCTGAAAGCCTTCGAGATGGCCGGCCGCACCGGCAGCTTCACGCGCGCCGCCGAACTGCTCAACGTGACGCAGAGCGCGGTGAGCCGCCAGGTGCGTCAGCTCGAAAGCCAGCTCGGCGAAACGCTGCTCGAGCGCCGCCATCACCAGCTCGAGCTGACGGCGGCCGGGCGTGTGCTGCTGCGCGCGCTGCAGCAATCGTTCGACAAGATCGAGCTGACCGTGCGCGGCCTGCAGGAGAAAACCCACCTGAACCGCCTGCGCGCGAACGTCCCGCCGACCTTCGCCGCGCGCTGGCTGGTGCCGCGTCTCGGCCGGCTGCGCGACGCGCATCCGGAATTCGAGCTCAGCCTCACGACGCGCATCCACGACAGCCTCGGCGAATCGCGCGTGCTCGACTGCGCGATCCGCTTCGGCGACGGCGAATGGGACGGCTTCGACAACGCACTGCTGATGCAGGAGCAGCATATCGCCGTCTGCGCCCCCGCGCTCTATGCGCGGCTTAGGCAGGACGGCGCGCCGATCGGCCTGAATCGCTTCACGCTGCTGCACGTGCTCGCCACCGACGACCAGCGCTACCTGACCTGGCAGCACTGGCTGAAGGCCGCCGGCATCGCCGACGTCGACACGCGCGGCGGCTACGAATTCGACCTGCTCGACCACGCGATCCGCGCGGCGATCGACGGCCTCGGGATCACGATCGCCGACCGCCACATGGTCGCGCGCGAACTTGCGACCGGGCAATTGATGCAGGTGCTCAACGTGCACGTCGACGGTCACCAGTCGTACTGGTTCGTCACGCGGCCCGAACAGACGAACCTGCCGCACATCGTGCAGTTCCGCGACTGGCTCCAGCAGGAAGTATGGCTCGCGAAGCGCCATCTCGAGCCGTCGTCGCCGCTGCCGCAAGTGCCGCTGGCCTGACGGGCGATCCGTCCCCGCCTGGCCCTCCATCGAGCCTCGGCCCCGGTCGCAGGCGAGACCTGGGCGGCTTCCGCGCCCGTGCGCACCTGGCCCCGTGTGAACCGGGCCCCGTCACCGTCCGGCGCCCCGGCGCGCGCCACGACAGTCTTGCCGGACGGACGATTCCGGCTGATCGGTGGAGTAACGTGCATTTTTCTCATGCACGGCGCGAAAATAAGTCGTTTGTCGTGCGATAAACGCATGAGCAGAATGGCTTCCGTCCCGTGCCGCGCGTTTCGCCGCTAGAAGCGATCCGCCCGCACCCATCGGAGGAGCCACTTCATGCGTACCGAACGCAACTACGTGAACGGCCGTTTCGTCGCCCCGGAAAACGACGCGACCATCGCCGTCCACAATCCCGCCACCGAAGCACCGTTCGCGCGCGTGCCGGCCGCGACGCCGGCCGACGCGCTCGCGGCCGTCGCCGCCGCGGCCGTCGCGCAGAAAACGTGGCGCAAGCTGCCGAGCGCCGAACGCGCGACCTGTCTGCACAGGCTTGCCGACGCGCTGACCGCACGCGCGCCCGCCATCGGCGCGACGCTCGCGCAGGAATCCGGCAAGAGCGTCGAGGACGCAGCGAACGAAGCGGTCTACGCGGGCCAGATCACGCGCTATCACGCCGAGTGGGCGCGCCGGATCGAGGGCGAGATCATCCCGAGCGATACGCCCGACGAGAACCTCTTCCTGCAGCGCGAGCCGATCGGCGTCGTCGCGTGCCTGATCCCGTTCAACTTCCCCGTCTACACGCTGCTGCGCAAGATCGCGCCCGCGCTGATCGCCGGCAACACCGTGGTCGTGCGGCCGAGCAACCATACGCCGGTGTCGGCGTTCGAGATTGCGAAGGCCGTCGACGAAGCCGGCTTCCCGCCGGGCGTCGTCAACATCCTGACGATGGACCACGCGACGGCCGAAGCGCTGTGCACGCATCCGGCAGTCGGGATGATCACGCTGACGGGCAGCGTGAACGCGGGTCGCAAGGTGCTCGACTACTGCAAGGCGAACATCGCGAAGCCGTCGCTCGAACTCGGCGGAAAGACGCCCGCGATCATCAAGCCGGACGCCGACCTCGAGCGCGCGGCCGCCGCGCTCGTCGCATCGAAAACCACCCACTGCGGCCAGCTCTGCACGGCGATCGAGCGCGTGTACGTGCACGACAGCGTGCACGACCGTTTCGTCGCGCTGCTGAAGGAGAAGATGGCGGCCGTGCGAATCGGCGACCGTGCGGAAGACGCAACGCGGATGGGGCCGCTCGTGAGCGCATCGGCGCGCGCGCACATTCACGGAATGGTCGAACGCGCGATCGCGGCCGGCGCAACGCTCGAAACGGGCGGCGCGATCCCCGACGGTCCCGGCTTCTTCTACCCTGCCACGCTGCTCACCGGCGTACGGCAGGACATGGAAATCGTGCAGGAGGAAACTTTCGGCCCGATCATGCCCGTGCTGCGTTACGCGACGATCGACGAGGCCATCGCGTTCGCGAACGACCACCAGTTCGGCCTGTCGTCGGTGCTCTACACCGAGAACTACCGCACCGCGATGAAGGTGGCGAACGCGATCGAAGCCGGCGAGCTGTACGTGAACCGAACGCCGGCAGATCCGTACCAGGGCTTCCACGCCGGCTGGAAACGTTCGGGTCTCGGCGGCGACGACGGCAAGCACGGCATGCTCGAATTCACGCAGACGCGCCTCGTCGTCATGAAGTACTGACGCTCGCCCCCGGGTCCATTTCCGGCACGCGCGGCCACGACACCACGCCGCGCGCCGCCCCCAACGATCGAACGACACATAACGAATCTGCAGGCGTCCGCATCCGGAACGCCTGATGGAGGAAGACACCATGACGATCCAACCGTCGACGCCCGTCGCGTCGCTCGCGTCGCCCGGCGCCGCGCACGAGTCGCGCGCGCAACGCTATCTGCAACTGCTGCTGCTCGTGATTGCCGCGGGCGCGATCTATCCGATGCTGTACCTGCGGCAGGTATACCAGCCGACGATGCTGCAATTCTTCCGTATCGACGACGTGCAGCTCGGCTATCTGTACTCGTCGCTCGGCACGATCTTCCTCGTCAGCTATCTGCCGAGCGGCTGGCTCGCGGACCGCCTGTCGCCGCGCTGGCTGATCTGCTTCTCGTTGCTCGCGACCGGCGCGCTCGGTCTCGTCTATGCGACCGGGCCGTCGTTCAACGCGCTCGTGCTGATCTTCGGCGGCTGGGGGCTGACGACCGGCCTCACGTTCTGGGCGGCCGTGATCAAGCGCGTGAACATGATCGCCGGTCCCGACGAACAGGGCCGCTTCTTCGGGCTGCTGGACGGCGGACGCGGGCTCGTCGAGGCGCTGCTCGCGACCATCGCGATCACGCTCTTCGCATACGTGACGCAGGCACGCGGCGGCACCGACGCGGCCGGCTTCACGCTCGTCGTGCATCTGTACGCGTTCTTCTGCATCGCGCTGGGCGTGCTGCTCGCGCTGGTGAAGGATCCGGCACACGCGGACGATCGCGGGGCGGCAGCGCAACGCCGTCGCGACAGCGGCCGCCGGGGCAACGTGCTGACGGACCTGAAAACACTCGCGGCGATCCCCGAGCTGTGGCTCGTCGCCGCCATCGTGTTCTGCGGCTACCAGGTGTTCTGGGCGACCTACAGCTTCTCGGCCTATCTGCACGAAGGCAATTTCGGGCTTACCGCGACGGCGGCCGGCTTCATCACCACGCTCAAGCTGTGGATGCGACCCGTCGGCGGCATCGGCGGCGGTTTCCTCGGCGATCGCGTATCGAAGGTGTCCGTGCTGTTCTGGGCACTCGTGCTCGCGGCACTGTCGCTCGTCGGGCTGATCGCCGCGCCGCCGCACAGCCCGCAAGCGATGCTCGTCGTGCTCGTGCTGTTCATCGGCATCCTCACCTACGCAATCCGCGGCCTCTACTGGTCGCTGCTCGACGAATGCCGCGTGCCCGAGCACTGCGCGGGTCTCGCGATCGGCCTGATCTCGGTGCTCGGCTATTCGCCTGACGTGTTCGTGCCGCTGATCAACGGCTATGTCACGCAGACCTGGCCCGGCGCGCACGGCTACCAGCTCTATTTCGGCTATATCGCGGCCATCGCGCTGTGCGGCGCGGGCGCCGCCGCGCTCCTCAAACATCGCCTCGACCGCACCAAGGAGTCCGTATGAAGATCGTTTCACTCGACACCCATATCGTCGCCGTACCACCGCCGCACATTGGCGGGATGTACTGGATCTTCGTCACGCTGAAGACCGATTGCGGTATCGAAGGCGTCGGCGAAATCTATTCGGCGACGTTCCATCCGAAGGCGATGGGCCCGATCATCGACGACGTGTTCGAGCGCTACCTGCTGAACCACGATCCGCACCACGTCGAGCGGCTGTTCCGCCAGGCCTATTCGAGCGGCTTCACGCAGCGACCGGATCTCACGATGATGGGCGTCGTCAGCGGGCTCGAGATGGCGTGCTGGGACATCATCGGCAAAGCCGCCGGCAAGCCCGTGCACGAGCTGCTCGGCGGCAGGATCCACGAACGACTGCGCTCGTACACGTACCTGTATCCGAAAAACGCGAACGGTGAATACGACTACGACGATCCCGATCTCGCCGCCGAGTGCGCGGCCGAAAACGTGAAGCTCGGCTTCACGGCGGTCAAGTTCGACCCGGCCGGTCCGTACACGGCTTATTCGGGCCATCAGCTGTCGCTGGAAGTGCTCGACCGCTGCGAGCTGTTCTGCCGCCGCGTGCGCGACGCAGTCGGCAGCAAGGCCGATCTGCTATTCGGCACGCACGGGCAGATGGTGCCGTCGTCGGCGATCCGGCTCGCGAAGCGGCTCGAGAAGTACGACCCGCTGTGGTTCGAAGAGCCCGTGCCGCCGGGGCAGGAAGAAGCGATCGCGGAAGTTGCGAAGCACACGTCGATTCCGATCGCGACCGGCGAGCGCCTGACGACCAAGTACGAATTCCACAAGCTGCTGCAGGCGGGCGGCGCATCGATCCTGCAGCTGAACGTGGCACGCGTGGGCGGCCTGCTCGAAGCGAAGAAGATCGCGACGCTCGCCGAAGTGCATTACGCGCAGGTCGCGCCGCACCTCTACAACGGGCCGGTGGGCGCGGCCGCGAGCATCCAGCTCGCGACCTGCACGCCGAACTTCCTGATCCAGGAAAGCATCATGACCTGGGGCGGTTTCCATGCGCAGGTCGTGAAAACGCCGATCCACTGGGAAGACGGCTACATCATCCCGTCGAACGAGCCGGGCCTCGGCATCGAGCTCGACATGGACGTCGTGCGCCGTCACGCACCGTACACCGGCGAACGGCTTCACCTGCAGATGGGCGAACACCCCGTCGACGTGAAGGATCTCGCGCCCGCGAAGGGCTGACCGCGAAGGACGAAACATGACCTACGACTACATCATCGTCGGCGCGGGTTCGGCCGGCTGCATTCTCGCGAACCGAATGAGCGAATCGGGCCGCTATTCGGTGCTGCTGCTCGAAGCGGGCGAACACGACGCGTCGTTCTGGTTCAAGGTGCCGATCGGCTTCACGAAGACCTACTACAGCCGCCGCTACAACTGGATGTACTACAGCGAGCCGGAGGCGCAGCTCGCCAATCGCAAGCTGTACTGCCCGCGCGGCAAGGTGGTCGGCGGGTCGGGCTCGATCAACGCGATGGTCTACGTGCGCGGCCAGCGCAGCGACTACGACGACTGGGCGAAGGCCGGCAATCCGGGCTGGGCGTACGACGACGTGCTGCCGTATTTCCGCAAGCTCGAGACACACGCGGCCGGTGCGACCGATCCGCAGCATCATGGCTCGACCGGGCCAATCCATATCACGTCGATGAAGGCCGACGTGCATCCGATCATCCATGAGTTCCTGAAGGGCTGCGCGCAGCTGAACCTGCCACACACCGACGACTTCAACGGCGCGCAGTTCGAGGGTGCGGGCATCTACGACCTGAACACCAGGAACGGCGAACGCTGCTCCAGCAGCTTCGCGTACCTGCGTCCCGCGCTGCGCCGTTCGAACCTCACACTGCGCTCAGGTGTGCTCGTGCGGCGCGTGACGTTCGACGGCACGCGTGCGACCGGCGTGATCGTCGCGGGCGAACACGGCGACGAAACGCTCGCCGCCGCGCGCGAGGTGATCCTCGCAGCTGGCGCGGTCGATACGCCGAAGCTGCTGCAACTGTCGGGGGTGGGCGATCCGGCGCTGCTCGCGCGCCAGCGCGTGCCGCTCGTGCATGCGCTGCCGGCCGTCGGCCGCAACCTGCAGGATCACCTGTGCGTGAGCTTCTACTTCAAGGCGAACCGGCCGACGCTGAACGACGAGATGGGTACGCTCCTCGGCAAGCTCAAGATCGGCTTGCGCTACCTGCTGACCCGGCGCGGCCCACTCGCGATGAGCGTGAACCAGGCGGGTGGCTTCTTCCGCGGGACGGCCGATGCGCAGGAGCCGAATATCCAGCTCTACTTCAACCCGCTGTCGTACCGGATCCCGAAGAACGATCGCGCGAGCATCAAGCCCGAACCCTATTCCGGATTCCTGATCGCGTTCAACCCGTGCCGGCCGACGAGCCGCGGCACGATCGAGATCGCGTCGAACCGCGCGGAAGATGCCGCGAAGATTCGCATCAACGCGCTCACCACTCAAAAGGATCTCGACGAAGCCGTTCAGGGCAGCAAGGTGATTCGCGCGCTGATGCGCGCACCGGCGCTGACGTCGATGACCGTCGAGGAAATCTCGCCGGGGCCGCAGGTCGATTCCGACGAAGCGATGCTCCAGTATTTCCGCGAGCAGTCGGGCTCGATCTATCACCTCTGCGGCTCGTGCGCGATGGGGCCGGACGCGACGACGTCGGTGGTCGATGCGGCGCTGCGCGTGCACGGACTGCAGGCGCTGCGGATCGTCGATGCGTCGGTGTTCCCGAACATCACGTCGGGCAACATCAACGCGCCGACGATGATGGTCGCGGAGAAAGGCGCGGATCTGATTCTGGCGGATGCGTTGCGAGGCGAAGCGGCCGGCGCGCGGATGCACGAAAGGGAAGCGATCACGCCCTGACGCCACGGTCACGCCGCCACGCCGCCGCGGCAACCGGCCTTGCGCGTGCTCCCCGAACGTCGCGGCGGCGGCACGCTGCTTGCTCGTCGTCGAACCGGAGGGCAAACACCATGAAGACTCATCTCGGGCAAGCCGGCTTGCCGCGTGGCGTGATCGGCCGGATCGTCGGCCGCATCATGCGTCGGCACAACCGGCCGGACAACGCATGGACGCTGTCGCTGCTGGCGATCGCGGACGACGAGCATGCACTCGAAGTCGGGTTCGGCCCCGGCGATGCGATCCGGCTCGCCACCGAAGCGGCGCCGTCCTGCCGCATCGCCGGCGTCGATCATTCGCCGACCATGCTGACCGCCGCACGGCGCCTGAACCGCATCGCGATCGACCAGGGTCGCGTGCGGCTTGCGCTCGGTTCCGTCGATGCGCTCCCGTTCGCCGACGAGGTGTTCGACAAGGCATTCTCGATCAATTGCATCTATTTCTGGCCGGCGCCAACACGCGGCCTGCGCGAATTGCACCGCGTCGTCAGGCGCGGCGGGATCGTCGCGATCACCGTCCGCGACCTCGGGCGGACACCCTACGACGCATACCGGCCCGAGAAGCTGGCGCGGCTGATGACCGAAGCCGGTTTCGCCTCGGTTGCCGTGCATCGCAACGGCGTGCCGTCGCATCCGCTCGCTTGCGTGCTCGGCACGAAGTAACCCGCTCGCTGCCGGCGTCAACGGCCCGGACGTGCTGCAACGCAAGGGGTCGTACGACCAGGCCGCCCGGCGCATCCGACGTCCCGGGCCTGGAAATCGAAGGCGAAGGCGTCGCGGCCGGCGAGGGCGTGCCGACGAAGGCCGCGCACCGGACGGCGTGACCGGATACCGCGCGTCAGCTCACACTCGTGCGCTTCTCGACGAACCGCCGCACATAATCGTCCGCCGGCCGCGACAGGATTTCGTCCGGTGTCCCGACCTGCACGAGCGTGCCGTCGCGCAGGATCGCGATCCGGTCGCCGATGCGCAATGCCTCGTCGAGATCGTGCGTGATGAAGACGATCGTCTTCGACAGCGTCGCCTGCAGCTCGAGCAACTGATCCTGCATCTCGGTGCGGATCAGCGGATCGAGCGCGGAAAATGCCTCGTCCATCAACAGCACGTCGGTATCGGCCGCCAGCGCACGCGCGAGGCCGACCCGCTGCCGCATCCCGCCCGACAACTCGTCCGGATAATGCTCGCCGTAGCCGTCGAGCCCGACCTTCGTCAGCCAGTTGCGCGCGGCTTGCGTCGCGTCGTGGCGGTTTTCACCGCGCGTGCGCAGCGCATACGCGGCATTGTCGAGCACGGTCTGGTGCGGCAGCAGTCCGAAGTTCTGGAACACCATGCTGACCTTGTAGCGGCGCAGCTCACGCAGCCCGTGCGGATCGAGCTTGATCACATCGTTGCCGTCGATCACGATCTCGCCGGCCGTCGGCTCGATCAGCCGGTTGAAGTGCCGCACGAGCGTCGATTTCCCCGAGCCCGACAGCCCCATGATCACGAAGATCTCGCCCGACGCGATGCCGAGGCTCACGTCGTTCAGTCCGACGTTGCAGCCCGTTTCCGACAGCACGTCGGCCTTGCACCTGCCCGCGCGCAACAGATCGAGCACGCGCGGATGCGCCGCCTCCGGCCCGAACAGCTTGTACACGTGTTTGACTTCGATGGTCGCCATGTGTGCCTCCCTGGCTATGCGCGCGACGATTGCGCCGGCTGGTTCGAATCGGTGCCCGCCGGCGCCGCCTTGCGCGGCAGCCGGTACGGCACGCGCGACGCGCCCTTCTCGCGGCGCTGCCGCGCAAGCCGCCGCCGCGCACGGCGTTCCTGGCCGAAGCCCTGGCTGATTCGATCGATCACGATCGCGAGGATCACGATCGCGACGCCCGCCTGCGTGCCCTTGCCGACGTCAAGCGTCTGGATGCCCGCGAGCACGTCCTCGCCAAGGCCGCGCGAGCCGATCATCGACGCGATCACGACCATCGACAGCGCCATCATCGTCGTCTGGTTGATGCCGGCCATGATGCTCGGCCGCGCGAGCGGCAACTGCACGTTCACGAGCAGTTGCCAGCGTGTCGTGCCGAACGCGCGCGCGGCCTCGGTCACGTCCGGATCGACGTGACGGATGCCGAGATCGGTGAGCCGGATCAGCGGCGGCAATGCGTAGATGATCGTCGCGAGGATGGCCGGCACCTTGCCGAGCCCGAACAGCATCAGCACCGGAATCAGGTAGACGAAGCTCGGCAGCGTCTGCATCACGTCGAGCACGGGCAGCAGCAGCCGGCGCAGCCACGGGCTGCGCGACGCGAGAATGCCGAGCGGCACGCCGATCGCGACCGACAGCACCGTCGCGACGAGCATCAGCGCGAGCGTCTGCATCAGCTTGTCCCACAGGCCGAAGCAGCCGATCGCGTAGAGCAGCAGCATGAAGAGCACGCCGAGGCCGATGCGGCGCGTCGCGTTCCACGCGATCGCGCCGACCACGAGCAGCACGAGCCACGGCGGCGCAACGCGCAGCGCGCCTTCGAGCGGCACGAGCAGGTAGCGCAACAGCAGCGCGCTGAAGTGATGAAAGCTGTCGCCGTATTGCGCGACGAACGTCTCGAGCGCGCCGTTGACCCAGTCGGCGATCGACAGGTGCAGGAAGAAGCCGTTCATGATGATTCTCCGTCGCGCCGCAAAGGCGCGTGACGGCGGCGGCGGGTGCAGGCCCGCCGCCGCGCGCAGGTTACGCGCCCTTCAGGCTGCCGGCGATCTTCTGCGCGACGTCGGCCGGCACCCACTGCTTCCACATGTCCGGGCGCGTCTTCAGGAACTGCGTGGCCATCGCCGCGCCGTCGACCTTCTTCGTGGTCATCTCGAGAATCGTCTGATTCAGGAAATCCATCGGAAAGCGCACCTTGCCGAACACGCCGACGAGATCGGGGTTCGCGTCGGCGAACGGCTTCGACACGCCGACAGTCAGCCGCGACACCATGTACGACGACGCGCACTGATGCGTGCTGCTCTCGTCGCGCAGCGTCTTCCAGCAAGCTTCGTTATAGGCCGGCATCTTCAGCGCCGCGAACTTGTATTTCGCCATCAGCGCGGCCGGGCCCCAGTAATAGAACACGATCGGCGCACCGCGCTGGTATGCCGATGCGATCGCCGCGTCGAGCGCCGCGCCCGTGCCCGGATGGAAGTTCGTGTACGACTGGTCGAGCTTCAGTACCTTCAGGAGGCGCGTGTTCACGCGCTCGCAGTCCCAACCCGTCGGGCAGTTCAGGAAGCGGCCCTTGTCCGGCTCCTCCTCGTCGGCGAATACCTGCTTGAACTTCGGCAGATCGTCGACCGACGCGAGCCCCGGAGCGATCGGCTTGATGTTGCGCGCCGGGTCGCCCTTCACCACGTACTCGGGCACGAACCAGCCTTCCGTCGTGCCGCCCGGCAGCGTGTCGCCGATCAGCTTCACGGCGCCCGACGCGACGGCCTTTGCGGTGATCTCGCTGCGGCCCGTCCACTGCTCGGCCCAGATCTGCAGATCGTTGCGCGCGAGCGCCGTTTCCGTCGCCGCCGTGCTGCCGGGCACGACGTCGGTCTTGCAGCCGTAACCCTTCTCCATGATCTGCCGCAGCACCTCGGTCGCGAACGATCCGCTTTCCCACGTGATGCCCGCGAAATGGACCGTCTTGCCGTCGGCGCACGCGCCGCCGGCCGCATGGGCCGCGGGCGCGGACAGGATCGTCGCGGCGGCAAGAAGGACCGTTCTCAGTCGTCGAATCTGCATGGTGGGTCGTCTCCAAATCGAATCTGTTGTTTATGCGTCGCGGCATGCGCGGCGACCGGCGAATCGCGTATCCATCCACGTCCGGTCAGCCTGCATGGTCGAGCCGCCGATATGTTTAGGGAAACGAGTAATTCCGATCATTGCAATCGGCCGCGCCAATCGATCTCCGGCTGCCGCGTCAGGCCCGCCGAACGGGCCTCGCGGCCGATTCTCCGGGGCCGCTGCCGGCCCCGGCGCAGGCGCGTCGCGCCTGCGTTCGGCAACGGCTCGGCCGGCGCCGGCGCGCAGCCGCGGCACGCCGTACCGGCGGTCGAAAGCGGTCGGCGCACCCATCGACGAACCCGATTCCATCCATCGAAATTACTCGCTTTCGGTTCCGTTTCGGCTTCGGAACAATGCGCGGTGTCATCGGAGGAGACAGGATCGGACGCCGCCCGTCGGCACGCCGCCGCGCTCGCGCGGACCAGTGCCGCGCGCGCCGCGCCGCTTCGCCCAGGATGACGGGACGCGCCTCGCCAGACGCGCTCACGACAACCGATACAAGCTGGATACCCCGGAGATCTCAATGAACAGGAAACTGACCGCGCTCGCCGTCACCGCAGCCTTCGCGTCACCCGCATTCGCGCAAAGCAGCGTCACGCTGTACGGCGTGATCGATGAAGGCCTCAACTACACGAACAACGTCGGCACCGGCCACGTCTACGAAATGGCAAGCGGCTATGCGCAGGGCAGCCGCTGGGGCCTGAAGGGGAACGAGGATCTCGGCGGCGGCCTGAAGGCGATCTTCCAGCTCGAGAACGGCTTCGACGTCAACAGCGGCCGGCTCAACCAGGGCGGTCGCATGTTCGGCCGCCAGGCCTATGTCGGCCTGAGCCAGGCGCAGTACGGCACGCTGACCTTCGGTCGCCAGTACGATTCCGTCGTCGACTATCTCGCGCCGACCACCGCCAATGGCAACTGGGGCGGCTACCTGCTCGCGCACCCGTTCGACAACGACAACACCGACAACTCGTTCCGCCTCGACAACACGGTGAAATACGCGAGTCCGAACTTCGGCGGCTTCCAGTTCGGTGGCGCATACAGCTTCAGCAACAGCACGAACTTTTCGGACAATCGCGCATACAGCTTCGGCGCGCAATATCAGAACAACGGGCTGCTGATCGGCGCCGCGTACCTGCAGGCGAACCACCCCGGCGACGGTTCGGCCGGCGCGATCACCGCGAACGACGCCAGCTACATCGCCGAGCGCATGCGCGTGTTCGGCGCGGGCATCAACTACACGTTCGGTCCAGCGACGGTCGGCTTCGCGTACACGAACTCGAACTACAAGAACCCGACCGGCAACGGCTATCTCGGCACGCCGGGGGCGATCATCGCGCCGGGTGCGACGGTCAGCGCGATCAAGTACCAGAATTTCGAAGTGAACGGCGCCTACCAGATCACGCCGGCGTTCATGGTCGGCGCGCAGTACGTGCTGTCGCTCGAGAAATACGACGCGTCGACCGGCGACGCGAAGCCGAAGATTCACTCGGTCGGGCTGATGGCCGACTACAACCTGTCGAAGCGGACCGACGTGTACGTGCAAGCCGCATACCAGCACATCGCCGGCGACAAGACCGGATCGATTCTCGACCAGGCTTTCATCCCGGGCACCGACGCGCCGTCGTCGACGTCGAATCAGGTGGCCGTGCGACTCGCGCTGCGCCACAAGTTCTGACCCGTTTCGCCGTCTTCACGCGACACCCGCGCGGATCTGCCGTGGTGTCTTTGCCCGCCCGCAGGCGCAAGCCTGCCGGCGGGCTTTTTGCTTAGTGCCGGCGACGTGGCGGCGCAACGTGATTCATCGCAGGTCGTGCGTGCGGCCCGCCAACGCTGACAGGACAACCGCCGACTATCCACCGATACACGTGTACCGCCTCGACGCCCGGTGTCCTTCATGCCGGACGCCGCGACTTGAACCGCGACCGACGGCATCCGCAGGGTCGATGAAAGGAAGCGCGCCACGATGCGGGCATCACGCCACCTGTCCGATGGCGGCCCTGCGCATCGTGACGATGCGCGCGGGCGGAATATTTGCCCACACGATCCGGCTGGCGTCGGCAACAAATGCCGGATCGCGCAGCGGGTGACGCTCGGGCACGCGCAAATCATAGGTGAACTGGATCATCACGCCGTCGACCGACAGCACGCGCTCGCACTGCCCGACGATCGCCGTCACGTCCTCGCGCGGCAGCGTGCGCAGCGGCAGGCAGGACACGATCGCATCGACCGCCGCGTCGGGCGGCAGCAGCCGCTCGAGTTGCCGCGCGTCGCCCGACACGATGGAGATGCCGGGAAAGCGGCGTCGCAGGTGCTGCACGAACGCCGGCGACCGCTCGACCACGACGAGACGCCGTGGCGCGACGCCGCGTTCGAGCAACGCGGCGGTGATTGCGCCGGTGCCGCCGCCGAGCTCGACGACGAGTCCGTCGCCGTCCGGCACCGCATCGGCCATCTCGCGCGCCAGATGCCGCGAACTCGGGCACAACGCGCCCACCGCGGCCGGGCGGCCGACCCACTCGCGCACGAACAGTGCCGAGACACGCAACGCGTTCGGCCAGGTCATCGGCCGACCTTGCGCGGTTGCGCGTTCGGCTTCGACGTGCCAATGACTGCCTGCAACAGGGCTACGACGACACGGGGTTCTTTCACGTGCATCCTCCTGAGGAATCGGTTCGCCGCGCTCGCGCGGCGATCAATCGATTCTAGGAAATGCAAACTTAAGGCGACGTGAAGATTGTCCCTGATTGCGTCACCGATGCGGGCCGTGCAACCGACGGCGGCCCGATCAGCGGTCGACGCGCTGCTGAAACTGCGCGGGATACCGCTCGCCGACAATTCGTCGGTCAACGGTTCGCGCCGCCCCGCTGCCTCATCGCAGGTTGGTCCGCGCGTGCTCGACGCGCACGCTGAAGATCCCCGCACACCAGTCGTTTTCTCCGCGAAGCGCTGCCCTGCGGAGTGGCGCTAGCCCCTTCCGCTGGCCCCCGCATGCCGTTCAACGCAGCGTGCGCGGCCGACCACATCGCGATGCGCTACACCGGCAGCGCATGCGTCGACAGAATCTCCTTCAGCACCATGAACGAGCGCACCTGCCGCACCCCGGGCAGGTACAGCAGTTGTTCCGCGTGCAAGCGGTTGAAGCTCTCGTTGTCGCGCGTGCGCACCAGCATGAAGTAGTCGAATTCGCCGGTCACCACGTGACATTCGACACACCCCGACACCTTCTGCGCGGCCTTCTCGAACTCGGCGAACGCCTCCGGCGTCGAACGATCGAGCACGAAGCCGATCACCACCAGCATCCCGGCACCCAGCGGCTTCGGGTCGAGCAGCGCCACGATGCCGCGAATCAACCCCATCTCCTTCAACCGCTCGACGCGCCGCAGGCACGCCGGCGCGCTCAGCTTCACCTTCGCGGCGAGGCTCACGTTCGAGATCGACGCATCCTGCTGCAACTGCCGCAGGATCGCGCGGTCGATGCGGTCGAGCACCGGCGCCGTTTCGGCTGGCACTGCGCTTCCACGATCTAATTTCATTGCGTTTCCCGTACATTTTACGAATCAAAATTAACTATCTGATCGCTATTCCATCGTTAACGTAGGTCGCCAGTACTTATTTCGCAAGCTCATTTCGCGGGATCCTGCCTATCATTTTTCCATCGGGACACGGCGTGCCGGCCGCACCCGACCGACTCGAATTCCCGCCCACCGCCTTTCGGAGCTTGCCGATGAACCTGCAACGTTTCCCCCGTTATCCGCTCACGTTCGGCCCGACACCGATCCAGCCGCTCAAGCGCCTGAGCGCGCACCTCGGCGGCAAGGTCGAGCTATATGCGAAACGCGAGGACTGCAACAGCGGCCTCGCTTTCGGCGGCAACAAGACGCGCAAGCTCGAATACCTCGTCCCCGACGCGCTCGCGCAAGGCGCCGACACGCTCGTGTCGATCGGCGGCGTGCAGTCGAACCAGACCCGCCAGGTCGCGGCCGTCGCCGCGCATCTCGGGATGAAGTGCGTGCTCGTGCAGGAGCACTGGGTCAACTACGAGGATCCGGTGTACGACCGCGTCGGGAACATCCAGCTGTCGCGGATGATGGGCGCCGACGTGCGGCTCGTCGCCGACGGCTTCGACATCGGCATTCGCCGCAGCTGGGAAGAAGCGATGGAAAGCGTGCGGCAGGCGGGCGGCAAGCCGTATCCGATTCCTGCCGGGTGTTCCGAGCATCCGCTCGGCGGGCTCGGGTTCGTCGGCTTCGCGGAAGAAGTACGCGAGCAGGAAGCGCAACTCGGCTTCAAGTTCGATTACGTCGTGGTCTGCTCGGTCACGGGCAGCACGCAGGCGGGGATGGTGGTCGGCTTCGCGGCCGACGGACGCGCGGACCGCGTGATCGGCATCGACGCGTCGGCGACGCCCGAGCGCACGCACGAACAGATCACGCGCATCGCCCGGCACACGGCCGAGCTGGTCGGGCTGGGGCGCGATATCGACGAGCAGGACGTGGTGCTCGACACGCGCTATGCCGGGCCCGAATACGGACTGCCGAACGACGGCACGCTGGAGGCGATTCGTCTGTGTGCGCGGCTGGAAGGCATGCTGACCGATCCCGTCTATGAAGGCAAATCGATGCACGGGATGATCGACAAGGTGCGGCGCGGGGAATTCGAGCCGGGGTCGAAGGTGCTGTACGCGCACCTTGGCGGGGTGCCGGCGTTGAGCGCGTATAGCGGGATTTTTCGGGAAGGTTGATCTCGCCTTGCGGCAGACCGGCGACGCATGCGCGACGTCGGCGCCGCGGAAATAACGCGAGGCGGAAGTCGCAGGCGGCCTTCGACGGCTGCTTCAACGAAACGATGCGCGGATCCGTCGCCGTCGTCGGAATCGCCCTTTTTTGATAGGAAACCTGATCTTTAGGGCGATCGGAACACCCGGTGTCATCGCAGATCCGCACCATGTTGCCGGTGACGGACGCATCACGCGCATGCGGCCAACAGCAACAGCCCCGGCGCCAGCAAACGACGAACCGTCGTTTCTTCTCCCACGATCCATTTGCGCCGCACTGCTTCGCGCTATCTTGCCGCGAGCGCATACCCGGCTTGCGCGCGGCGGGGCGAATACAATTCACCCACGCCGACACGCAGTCCAAGGCTCTCTCAGGCTCTCTTCGAATCGTTCAGTCACGCGCTGGTTGCCGCTTTTCGCTGGGCCGACCGTCGTCGACACCGGCTTCCAAACATGACGCAACAAACAATAGTGACGTGGTGAGCAATAATAATGGAGAAAAATGGCATGTCAAGGTGATTCGCGATTTCAAAGTTTGCGCATCGCGTCACTTTTGAATATGCTCTTCGTCGCTCAAACCAGGAGACCCCTTCGAGATGCCCAATAGCGAGCAGGCCAACGCCGACCTCATCACCGCCACCAAGGTGCGCGATCTGCTGACGCGCAACGGCATCCCGCCGCGCAGTCACAACACGACGATCGCGAACGTGCTGGGCCTCAGTTTCTCGGTCGTCACGCGCAAGATGAAAGGCCTGATCCCGTGGAACCTGTCGCAGTTGCAGGACATCGCGACGCACTTCGGCGTGCCGCCCGCGATCCTGCTCGACGACAAGGGCACGCAGCCAGCCGCCGCCGAGATGATCGACGCGACGCTCGTGATCGAGTCGCGTCGTTTCCGCTGCCGCGCGGCGATCTCGGCGAAGGCCAGCAGCCAGACCGAAACGGATTTCGTCGCGTTGCAGTGGCAGGGCGAATGGATCGTCACCGAACGCCAGCACGCGCGCGAAGGCCGCCTCTATCCGGTCGACGTCATCGAACTGCGCTCGAGCCAGCCGACCGTGTACGCGGCGCGGATCGCGGTCGTCGACGATTCGCGGGACGTCGCCGAAACCGTCTGCGAATACTTCATCGAAAAAGGCGTGAACGCGATTCCGTACCATGACGGCGCGTCGTTCCGCAAGGCGCTGGAAGTCGAGGATTTCGACGGCTACATCCTCGACTGGATGCTCGGCGACCAGACGGCCGCCGAGCTCGTGCGCGGCATCCGTTCGAGCGAGAACGGCGGCGCGCCGATCTTCCTGCTGACCGGCAAGATCTCCACCGGCGAAGCGAGCGAGGACGAAATCGCGCACATCGTGTCGCACTACAACGCGCGCTGCGAGGAAAAGCCGGTGCGCCTGCCGATCCTGTTCGCCGAAGTCGCGCGCGAACTGAAGATCGCGCTGCCGGCCGCCACGGCCGCCGCCGCGAGCTGAGACCACGACAAGAACTCCACCACACGAACACGATCAAGGGGAAACACATGCGAATTTCGACCATCTGGGTCAAGAGCCTGGTCACGGCCTGCCTGCTCGGCATGGCCGCCGCGAGCTGGGCCGCGTCGTTCACGTTCACCGTCGACGGCAAGATCGGCCGCAGCAACCAGCCCGGCAAGACGACGTTCGTCTTCACCGAGCAGGCGCTGATGGCGCTGCCGCAGCACACGATCGTCACGTCGACGAGCTGGACGCCGAAGGCCACCTTCACGGGCCCGCGCCTGTCCGACGTGCTGAAGACCGTCGACGCGCACGGCACGCAGATCGAGTTCCGCTGCATCGACGAATACACGTTCACGATCCCCGTGTCGGATGCCGACAAGTACGGCGTGATCCTCGCGCGCACGATGAACGGCAAGGTGTTCGGCAACGACAACTACGGCCCGCTGTGGATCATGTATCCGCGCGACCAGTATCCCGACGAGCTGAAGACGCCGCTCGGCGAAGCCAAGTTCGCATGGCAGATCATCGGCCTGACCGTGAAGTAAGCGCGTGACATGATGCGCGGGCGGTGGAAGAACAGAAAGATCATCCTCATCCTGGGATCGTTGTGGATCCTGGGATTCGCCGCGTGGGCATTCCTGCTGTGGGACCTGCTCGCGACCTCGGTCAACGAGGGCGTGCTCGAAGGGCCGCGCGAAGGCGTGTTCTGGACGGCCGCGCAATACCGGAACGCCTACACGCGCTTCGACCGCCAGCTGATCCTCTACTCGACGCACGTGGACGACGACTTCGACCACGTGCAGATGCAGCTCGACAGCCTGTCGGTGTCGTTCGGGTTCCTGCAGCGGCCGTCCGAAGTGTCCGAATACTGGTTGCGCATCCCGCGCGCGCGCGCCGAAATCGCGGTGCTCGGCGCATTCATGGCGCGCCTGAAGCACGACGTGCCGCTGCTGCGCAACGCGCCACAGGATGCGCCGCACGTGATCGACGACGTCAACGCATACTGGCCGAAGGTCAACGGCCTCGCGAACTACTTCCGCGCGATCGAGATGGCGCAGCGCGACTTCACGTTCCATCAGCTGAAGGAAAAGCAGCGGGCGATCCTGTCGCTCGGCATCATCCTCGGCGTGATCCTGTGCGCGCTGTTCCTGCTGCTGTTCTACACGATGCGCACGCGCGACGACCTGCTCGAACGACAGGACGCGGCGCTCGATGCGGAGCGCAAGGCATCCGATCGCGCGTTCGAGATGATCGAGGCGAAGAACGCGTTCCTCGGGATGGTCAGCCATGAACTGCGCACGCCGCTGCAGGCGATCTGCGGTTCGATCGAGATCCTGCTCGCGCGGCCGCAGTCCGACGCCAACCTGAAGACGATCCGGCGGCTGCAGAATTCCGCGTCGTCGCTCGAAGCGCTGGTCAAGGATCTGACCGATTACATCAAGCTGCGCTCGACCAAGCGCCTCGCCGAAACCGAAACGGTCGGCATGGCGTCGCTGCTCGCCGAGGTGCTCGATCCGCTGCGCGAGAAGATCGCGGCCAAGCGGATCGCCGTCGCGCAGCGCGTCGAGCCTCACGACCTCGCGATCCGCTCCGATCGCAAGCTGTTGCGTCAGGTGCTGTCGAACCTGATCGAGAATTCGGTGAAATACACCGCCGACGGATCGATCGACGTATCGATCATGCTCGTCGACGCACCGGCCGGCCGCCAACTGAAACTCGCGGTGCGGGACACGGGCGCCGGTATCGCGAAGCAGCATCTGCCGAAGATCTTCGAGCCGTTCTACCGCGCGAACGACGCGGTCGGCCTGCATGTGGACGGAATCGGCATGGGGCTCGCGGTCGTGCGCGAGATCGTGACGACGCTGCGCGGCCACGTCGACGTGCGCAGCGTCGTCGGCGAAGGCAGCGAGTTCGTCGTGACGCTGCCGGCCGAGGTGCCGGATGCCGGCGAAACGACCGGCGACGCGCCCGCGTGGCCGGCCGTCGCCGCGCATCGCAACCGCCGCGCGCTCGTCGTCGACGACAACGACAACGCGCGCGAAACGCTCGGCGCGATGCTGTCGGCGCTCGGCCTCGACGCCGATCTGTGCGGCACCGGGCAGGAAGGCATCGCCCGTTTCGGCGACACGCATTACGACCTCGTCGTGCTCGATCTCGAACTGCCGGACCTGAGTGGCTTCGAAGTCGCGCACCGCATCCGGATGGTCGCGCAACCGGACGACGACGGAAAGTTTCCGTCGATCCTCGGTGTCAGCGCGTACGAATCGGCCGCGCTGCGCGAAAACCAGCGGGTGTTCGACGAATTCCTGCCGAAACCCGTTCACCTGCGCGAACTCGGCGCGCTCGTCGAGAAGCTGCTCGGCTGAGCGGGGACGCGACGCGTGACGGGCGTTCCGGCCGCCCGCTGCGCGTTTCCCGCTTACTCGCCGATCAAATGCAGCACGATGTCGCGCCGATGCGCGGCGCGACGATGCTCGAACAGATAGATGCCCTGCCACGTGCCGAGCACCATGCGTCCGTGCTCGATCGGGATCGACAGCTGCACTTGCGTGAGCGCCGTGCGCAGATGCGCGGGCATGTCGTCGGGGCCTTCGGTGTCGTGCTCGTAGCGCGTGTCGTCCTCGGGCGCGAGCGTCGCGAAGTAGCGTTCGAGATCGCGCTGCACGGACGGATCCGCGTTCTCCTGAATCAGCAGCGACGCGGACGTATGGCGGCAGAACACGGTCAGCAGCCCGGTGCGGATTGCCTGCTGGTCGACGAATGCGCGCACTTGCGGCGTGACCTCGACGAGGCCGCTGCCGCGCGCGTCGACGCCGATATGCGTGATGGCCTGTTGCATGACGACGGCCTCAGGCGAGCGCGGCGAAGCCGTCGGCCTCGATCTGACCGGCATCGGCGGGGCGCACGACGCGCGCGACTTCGACCCCGTCGCGCAGGAATACCAGCGTCGGCCACAGCTTCACGCCGAACGAACGGCCGAGCGGCCGACCCGGGCCATCCTCGATCTTCAGGTGCCGCACGGCCGGATGCGCGGAA
Organism: Burkholderia sp. RF4-BP95; assembly: GCF_001521985.1. Taxonomy (NCBI): domain Bacteria; kingdom Pseudomonadati; phylum Pseudomonadota; class Betaproteobacteria; order Burkholderiales; family Burkholderiaceae; genus Burkholderia; species Burkholderia sp. RF4-BP95. Next base: position 69,629 of record NZ_LOSX01000087.1, read on the forward strand.
AACGACGCGACGATCGCGGGCTGCGCGCCCGCGCAGATTCCGCACCAGTTCGTGCCGAATTCGATGACGGTCGCACCGGCCAGTGCGTCGACTTCCGCGCGCGTCGGCGCGTTGGCGGTGTAGCGTTGCTCGATGTCCATCGGTCCCTCGTGTGCAATTGCGGAACGTGGCCGCCGCGCGCCGGCGTGGGCGGCACATGCGACCTTCGATTTCCCACTGTAGCGGAAAAGCACGCGCGATGCCGACGGCGGCCGCGCCGCGCCACGCCGCGCCACGCGAATGACACGACAAGAATCGGAACGCCGCGCGGCGGCGACGCGATCAGCATGCGAACTGATCCCGTCACCGAAGGAAAGGCCATGAACGCCCCGCATCGCGTCACCGAACCCAACATCCTCTATTTCGGCACGCCCGTCGTGCTGATCAGCACGCTGAATCCGGACGGCACGGCCAATCTTGCGCCGATGTCGTCCGCGTTCTGGCTCGGCTGGCGCGGCATGCTCGGGCTCGCCGCCAGCTCGCAGACCACGCACAACCTGATGCGCACCGGCGAATGCGTGCTGAACCTGCCGTCGGCGGCGCAGGCGCAGGCGGTCGACCGCATCGCGCGCACGACGGGCACGCATCCGGTGCCCGAGTCGAAGCAGGCACGCGGCTACGTGTACGAACCGGACAAGTTCGGCACCGCCGGGCTCACCGAGACGCCCTCGCAGACCATCGCCCCGCCGCGCGCGCTCGAATGTCCGGTGCATCTGGAAGCGGTGGTCGCCGCCACGCACGGCATCGGCGACGAAGTACCCGACCTGCGCGGCCGCATCCGCGTGTTCGAGGTGCGCATCCAGCGCGTTCACGTACATCCCGACCTGCTGATGGACGGTCATCCCGACCGCATCGATCCGGACAAATGGTCGCCGCTGATCATGAGTTTTCAGAAGTTCTATGGCCTCGCGCCGCATCAGGTGCATGCGTCACGGCTCGCCGAGATTCCGGAGCGCGCGTATCGCAGCCCCGACATCGACCGCGCGCGCGAAGCGGGCATGTCGATCGGATAAGATACGGGCCGATCGACCCATGACCGAACCGACGGAGTGTTTCAGTGATTCAACCGACCCAAGTATTCAAGGACAATCTCGCGCAACTGCCGGCCATCGACGGTGTCGCGCGCATCGATCTCGTCGGCGCGAACGGCGACGTGGTCGCCAGCATCGAGAACCAGCCCGGCAAGCAAGGTTCGCTCGCGGTGTACAACTACCTGAAGCAGGCATTCGGCACGCTCGACGCGAAGGCCGCCGAGCACGGCCTCGCCGTGTTCGCGGAGCACACCGCCGACGCGCGTAACCGCCCGGGCGCACACCCGAACGTCGATCGTCTGCTGGCGATCGTCGACGGCGGCGACGCGCTGCGGATCGACGTGGTCGCGAAGGCCTGAATGCCCGGCGACGGGCACGCACGCAAACGGTCGATGCCCGTCCTTTCCCGGAGACCCTCCACATGCGTCGCATGACTGTCCGGCCGTTCACCCGCCGCGTCGCATCGTTCGTCGCCCTCGCGTGCGTCGCGCACGGCGGCGCGGCGTCCGCCGAGACGCTGCACACGGCTTCCGATATCGCCGGCGCGTCCCTGGTTCCGCTCGGCGCGCTGCCGCGCTCGCCGGAGAACGGCACGCTCGACGCATTCTGTGCGCGATATCGCGCGAAGACCGCAACCGCGGCCGGCCGCGACGTCGCGAAGCTCGGCTGGATCGTGACGTCGGAAGCGCCGCTCGGCCGCTATACGGTCGTCACGTTCGCGAGCGGTTTCAAGCCGGGGACGAGCGCGATCTGTTACGCGCGCAACGCAAACATCGGCGTCTTCGACGGCACGACGCTCGTCGCGCTCGGCTATACGGCACGCTCGGCCGGCTGGCAGCTCGGCTCGGTCGAGTCGCTGGAAAGCGGCGCGCTGCTGGTCTGGGGAGGCGACGGCCCGTCGGCGCCCGTCGGCGAGCTGCGCGAAGAGCATGGCGGCTTGCGGCTGACGGCGGTCGCCGCCGAACGCACGTATTGCCACGGCCGTGCAGTCGTGCCCAACGTGTACGGCAAGCCGCTCGATACGGCGCGCAAGATCCTGATCTCGCGTGGCTGGCAGCCGCTGCGTCCGCGCGAGAAGCCGGACCCGGCGGACGGCGCGGCCACGCTCGCGAAGCACGGGATCATCGAAGCCGAAGCGTGCTCCGGCACCGGCATGGGGTATTGCGCGCTGCGGTATCGGAGCGCGGCCGGCGTGCTCGGTGTGACGACGGCCGGCGGCGAGCCGGACACGCCGTCGGCGAATACCGTGATCGATTATCAGGTGGCCTGCAGGAAAGAGTGATCGGCGCGGTGACATTCGCCTGATTCATCGCTCCCGGCCACCCGTCGCTCGAGCGGCACGCGCGTCACCACGGTCGTTCAAAACGCGGACGATGCCGCGTCAGCAATCACATGCGCCGCCGGTTTCCCCATCTTTCGAGTCACGCAGGTCCGGCGCCCCGGCATGGCGTTCACGCGTATCCACCACCACGCGCAACTCACCGGTAGCGAATTCCGGTACCGGCGCGCGGCGCGCGCGCAATCGTCAGCGATTCGCGCCGAGCGCCACGCGCAGCCGCTCCATCAGCCGCGTGTAGTGCCGCACCACATCCGCCTTGTCCGTCACGTTCGCGGTCGAGAACCGCTCGGACCACGCGGCCTTCCACTCATACGTGCCGTGCACGCTGCGGTCGCCGTCCGGCGACTGGATCAGCGAACGGATCCGCGCGTCGCGCCCCGGCCCCGTGTGCATCTCGAACAACGCGTGGATGAACGTGTGATACGCGTCGTACACGTCGTCGTCGAACAGGTAGCGGTAGATGTGAAACGTGCGGTCGAGTTCGCGCTTCGCGCGGATCACGTCGTCCGGCGAGATGTCCTTCCAGTAGCCGATCCACGTGTAGAAGCACAGCAGCGCATTGAGCTGCGGCGCGACCGTGTCGTACAGCGTGAGGCGCTTCTCGATCAGCCGCTGGTTGGTCCACTGCACGAGCTCGAGCCGCTTCAATCGGCGCGCGACGAGCCAGCCGAGACACGCAACCGACAACGGCGTCAGCACGCCGAGCACGAGCTTGACGATTTCCAGCGAATTCCACGGATTGTTGAATGGCTGCATGAATGGCTCGACAAGAAGGACGCACCGCCCGGCGGATCGCATCGCGCGCAGCGCGCGCGTTCGCCGATCCCTTCGCGGTTGACCGTTAGTTGCTTGCGCATCGAAGTCACATCGTGATGCAGCGGATGCGCGGCGAAGCGGCTCGTCCCCCCAGTGTATCGGCCAAATGTCACTGGCCGGTGACGATTCGCCGAATCGTCGTCACGCGCCCGTGCCGCGTTACGTCGGCAGCGCCGACGTGAGCTTGACCTTCTGCATCGGAATGTCGGTCTTCACGCTCAGCACGCCCGGGATGCGCGTCAGGTATTCCATCTGGAAGCGCCGGTAGTCGTCGATGTCGGCGGCCACCACGCGCAGCAGGAAATCGCAGTCGCCGGCCATCAGGTGGCATTCGACCACTTCCGGCATCTGCTGGACGGCCTCGGCGAAGCGGTTCACGGATTCGGCGTCCTGCCCCTTCAGCCACACGCGCGTGAAGATCGTCAGCCCCTTGCCGACCTTCGCCGGGTTCAGCACGGCCACGTATTTCTCGATCACGCCCGCTTCCTCGAGCAGCCGCACGCGTCGCAGGCACGGCGACGGCGACAGCCCGACCTCGTGCGCGAGTTCCACGTTCTGCATGCGGCCGTCGCGTTGCAGCGCGCTCAGGATCCGCCGGTCGATAGCGTCAAGCTTCATTGGCATCAAATTCCAAAAAATTCGCGAATCGCTCACTCAATGCCAAATTCTCGTGAATATCGATCCGCAACGCAACCCGATTCGAGTCAAAAAAGCAGACAATCCTCCTCCCAGAAGGAGGAGTAATGAGCAGTAGCGTTTCAACGTCGTCCGGGCTTCGCGACAGGCCCGCCTATGTCGCCGAGATGGGCCGCGGATTGCGCGCGGCGCTACCCGTCATGCTGGGTTTCGTGCCGTTCGCGCTGGTGCTCGGCGCGCAGGCCGCGCAAAAGGGGCTGAGCCTGTTCGAGGTCCCGATGATGACGGGCCTGAATTTCGGCGGCGGCTCGGAATTCGCGGCGATCCATCTGTGGACGTCGCCGCCGCACATCGCGCTGATCGTCGCGATGTCGTTCCTCGTGAATTCGCGTCACATCCTGATGGGCGCGGCGTTCGCGCCGTACATCCGGCGCCTGCCGCGCCGCCGCGCGTTCGCCGCGCTGTTCTTCATGTGCGACGAAAGCTGGGCGATGTCGCTTGCCGACGCACGCTCGCGCTCGGCCACGCACATCAGCGTCCCGTATTACGCGGGCGTGTGCGCCGGGCTGTACCTGACGTGGATCTCGATGACGACGCTCGGCGCGGCGGTCGGCCCGACGATCGGCAACGTCGAGCAGTACGGCTTCGACATGGCGTTCACGGCCGTGTTTCTGGTGCTGCTGCGCGGGATGTGGAAGGGCATGCGCGCGAGCCGTCCGTGGTTCGTGAGCCTCGTCGTCGCGGCCGCCACGCACCTGGCCGTGCCCGGCGCGTGGTACGTCCCGGCCGGCGCGTGCGCGGGGCTGATCGCCGCGCTGCTGTGGGAGCCGCGCGATGCTGCCTGATTTCGCGACGGTCGCGACCATCGTGCTGATGGCGTCGACGACCTACCTGTCGCGCGTGCTCGGCTACGTGCTGCTGCGCAACCGCACGCTGAGCCCGCGGATGGCGTCGGTGATGGAGAACGTGCCCGGTTGCGTGCTGATCTCGGTGATCGCGCCGGCCTTCGTGTCGACGCGCCCGGCCGATCTGCTCGCGCTCGCCGTCACGCTGATCGCGGCGACCCGCCTGTCGATCCTGCCGACCGTCATCGTCGGCGTCGTGTCGGCCGGCCTGCTGCGGTATTTGCTCGGGTAATCGGGTAACGCGGTTCCGAGCGCCGCGCGGGCGGCACATCGAAGCGGAAGACGGGCGCGCCATGCGCCCGTTTTCGCATCCGCGCGCCGGCTTTGGCTCCGGCTTTGGCTCCGGCTCTGCGTGACGCGGCAAGCGGCACGCGTCGCGACGGGGTGTTAGCCTTGCGGCTATACCCGCGATGCCTTCCCCCTCATTGCCTGCCTGCGAGGATCGTCCCGATGCAAGAAACCCGCCCGCTGTTCGACCGCGTCCTGCTCACCAACGACGACGGATTCGACGCCCCCGGCCTTGAAGTGCTCGAACAGGTCGCCACGCAACTGGCGCGCGAAGTCTGGATCGTCGCCCCGGCGGAAGACCAGAGCGGCACGTCGCATTCGCTGAGCCTGCACGAACCGCTGCGCGTGCATCGCAAGGGCGAGCGCCGCTTCGCCGTGCGCGGCACGCCGGGCGATTGCGTCGCGATCGCGGTCAGCCACCTGATGAAGGACGCACGGCCCGACGTCGTGCTGTCCGGCGTGAATCGCGGCGCGAACCTCGGCACCGAAACGGTGTTCTCGGGCACCGTCGGCGCCGCGATGACGAGCATGCTGGTCGGCGTACCGGCAATCGCGCTGAGCCAGGCGTTCAGCGACCGCAACGCGGTGCCGTGGACCACGGCGCTCACGCATGCGCCGGACGTGATTCGCCGGCTGGTCGCGGCCGGCTGGGACAGCGACGCATGCCTCAACGTGAATTTCCCGGCGCGGCCGGCCGACGACGTGCGCGGCCTGAAGGTGACGAACCAGGGCGCCGGCACGCTGCAGGGCGTCGAAATCGTGTCGGGGCGCGATCCGCGCGACATCGAATACCACTGGCTGAAACTGGCGCGCGCACCGCGCGACGACGATGCGGATTCGGAAACGGTCGCGCTCGGCGAAGGCTACATTGCGGTCACGCCGCTGAAGTTCGAACGCACGCACGACCACGCGCTCGCGCGGCTGCGGTCGAATCTCGGCTGACCTCGGAGGTGATACCGGCCGGCGGCTTCGCCGTCGGCGCGCATCGCCCCGGCACAACGCCGCCGCGCCGCCCGCATCGCCCGTCCGCGGTCACGTCAGGTTCAATCCCCCGTCGAGCATCACGATCTCGCCCGTCACGTAATCGGACGCGACGAGCATCGCGACCGTCTGCGCGACGTCGTCCGGCGTCGCCGCGCGGCGCATCGGCGCGCGCTCGCGCCAGAGCTGCTGCGCGTCGGTCCAGTCGGCGGTCAGCGGCGTATCGACGAGCCCCGGCGCCACCGCATTGACGCGAATCGCCGGCGCGAGCGTGCGCGCCAGCAAGCGCGTCGTGTGATTGAGCGCGGCCTTCGCGGCCGCATACGGAATCGACGCGCCCTTCGGCCGCACACCCGCATGCGAGCTGACGTTGATCACGCAACCGGCGCGCCCGCTCGACGCCGCTTCGAGCAGCGCCGGCTGCGCTTCGGCGACGAGCCGGAACGGCGCGATCACGTTGATCTCGTGCATCTCGCGCCACACGTCGGGCGTCGCGGCGGCGAGATCGTCGTGCGGAATCACACGGCTGACGCCCGCGTTGTTGATCAGCACGTCGAGGCGGCCGTGCACCGCCACCGCGTCGCGGATCAGCCGCACGCGCTGCGCATCGTCGGCGAGATCGGCCTGCACGTAGGCCGCGCCGAGTTCGCGCGCCATCGCGCGACCGGTTTCGGCGGAACTGCGCGAATGCAGGATCACCGCGTAACCGTCCGCCGCCAGCCGTCGCGCGATGGCCGCGCCGATTCCCGACGTCGATCCGGTGACGAGCGCGACGGGCCGCTGCACGCGCGACGCGCGCGGCTCGGTGACGGTTTCGGTTTCAGGTTCCGTTTCGGAGACCGGGGCATTCATCGGCGGATGCGGCGCGTCCATGGCGTGGAATCCTGTCAGTGGCGTTCCCGCATCATAAGCATGACGGCGGCCGATGCGGATGCGTGCCGTCTACGGCCGTTTCGGCAGATCGACGAAATCCTCGAGCTCGCCGGCGATGTGAAGCCGCTTGCCGATTCTCGGGTATTCGCAGACGTCGTGTTCGAGGCGCTGGCCGAGGACGAACAGTTCCAGCGGCACGTCGCCGGTGTTCTGCAATGTGTGCGCATCGCCGCCGCGCGGGAAGCCAAGAAAGTCGCCCGGCCCGATTTCGCACGTGCGTTCGCCGATCGTGACCGTGCCGGTGCCGGACAGCACGTACACGCATTCTTCCTCGTACAGGTGGCGGTGATACTCGGCCGATTCGTGGCCGGGCATCAGCGTCAGCAGATGCGCGCCGATCTGCGTGAGGCCGGTCAGGTCGCCGAGCTGTCGTTTGAGGCGAACGGCGTTGGGATTGAGCGAATGCACCGCGCGGGTCGGTTCCATTTTCGCGATGTCGGCGGCTTTCAGCAGTTCCCGGGGAGGTGTCGTGGACATGGGGATCTCGTCGGCGTCAATGCAGCGGTTGAACGCGCCGCCCGGGCGGGCGCGGCGTGCATGCCGCGCTATTGTCCGACATTTTCACGCGGACGAGATCACCGGCACGATCCTCGTCCACTGCACCCTTGAGACGTCGCTCAGCTCACGTGCACGCCGCGCAGCTTCGTCAGCAAGGCGACGAGGCGATCGATGTGTTCGTCCTCCGTGCGCCACGACGACACGCTGATCCGGAACGCCGGCCGCCCCTGCCACACGGTCTGCCCGAACCAGACGTCGCCCGAATCCTGCGCGGCCTGAAGGATCGCGATCGTCTCGTCGTCGGTGCCGGCGCGCACGAGCACCTGGTTCAGCACGACACGGTTCAGCACGTCGTAGCCGGCCGCGCGCAGGCCGTCGGCGACGCGCTGGGCCTGCGCGCAATGCCGCTCGACCAGCGTCGCCACGCCGGCGCGGCCGAGCGCGCGCAGCGCGGCCCACACCGGAATGCCGCGCGCCCGCCGCGAGAATTCGAGGTTGAGGTTCTTCTGCGCGTCCTGCGCGCCGCTCAGGTAGACGGCATCGCTGTTCATCGCGGTCGCGAGCGCGGCCGCGTCGCGGCAGATCACCATCGCGCCGTCGTACGGCGTGTTGAGCCACTTGTGGCCATCGGTGGTCCAGCTGTCCGCGCCGTCGATGCCGTCGGTCAGCGCGCGCTTCGACGACGCGCGCGCCCACAGCCCGAACGCGCCGTCCACGTGCACCCACGCGCCGGCGGCCTTCGCGCGCGGAATCAGCGCCGCGAACGGATCGAATTCGCCGGTGTTCACTTCGCCGGCCTGCACGCAGAGGATCGTCATGTCGTCGAGCGGCGGCAATTGCGCGGGATCGATGCGGCCGTGCGGGTCGACCGGCGCGACGATCAGGCGCTTCATCCCGAAGCCGAGCACCCGCAGCGCCTTCTTCACCGTGATGTGCGCAAGCTCGGAGAGCACGACCTTCACCTCGGGTGCGCCGATCAGGCCTGCTTCGTCGACGTCCCAGCCCTTGCGCGCGAGCAGCGCACGCCGCGCGGCGACCAGCGCGACCAGCGTGCAGGCCGTCGCGCTCGTGCCGAAGCCGACCGCGCTGCCCTCCGGCAGCCCGAGCACGTCGACGACCCAGCGCGCGGCCTGCCGCTCGATCGTCGCGGCCACCGGCGAATTCGCGAACGACGACGCGCACTGGTCCCACGCAAGCATCAGCCGCTCGGCCGCCGCCGCGGCCGGCAGCGTCGCGCCGATCACGAAGCCGAAGTAGTTCGGGCCGTTCGATGCGACGGTCGCGGGCGTGCCGCGCTCGTCGAGCAAGCGCAGCACGTCGTCGGCCGGGTAGCCCGTATCGGGCAGCGGTTCGTCGAAGGCCGCAAGGCCGGCGAGCGCGGCCGCATCGGGGTACGCGCGCCGTTCGCCGATCGCTGCGAGATACGCGTGCGCGCGCCGGTCGGCGTCGGCCAGCAGGGCGAATTCATCCATGTCGTTTGCCTCTGTGAAAATCAGAGTTGCAGGAGATCGCGACCGAGCTGCTGCAGCGCATCGTCGATCCGCTTGTAGTACGTGAACTTGCCGACGCGCGTCGCCTGCACGAGCCCGGCATCCGCGAGGATGCGCATGTGGCGCGTGGTCGTCGCCGGCGCGATGCCGAGCTTCTCGGTGATGTACGTGCAGCACACGCCGAGTTCGTCGAAGTCGCCATGCGGCTGCGGCGGGAAATGCTTGCGCGGCTGCTTGAGCCAGCGCATCACGGCCAGACGGCTTTCGTTGGCCAGTGCGCTGATGCGGGTGACGTCGTCCATGGTTCGGCCTCGTTTGACGTTTCGAATATTAGCTAAATGACGAAACGTGGGCAACCGGTTGCGCGCGCGATCGTTGCGTTTGCCGGCGTGCGGGAAGGTGCCGGAAGCGGCCTCTGCGCTGCTGCGTCGCATTCGACGTCATCGCGTCGGAGGCCGACCCGGGAGCGCCAGCCGATGTGATCCGGTTGGCTGCGATCACTCGGCGGTCAGCGCCTGCGCCAACCTTTCGATCAGCGCCCGCACGCGCCGCGGCTGCACCGCACCGCCCGGATAGACGATCTGCAGGTCGACTTCGCCCGGCGAGAAGTCGCGGAGGATCTCGACGAGCGCGCCGGACGCCAGATCCTGCTCGACGTCGAGTCGCGATTTCAGCGCGATACCGCGCCCCGCGACGCACCACGCGCGCACAAGGGCGCCGTCGTTGGCCACGCGCCGGCCGCGCACCATCACGCGTTTCAGTTCGTCGTCGATGCGGAACGGCCACTCGGCATACAGCTCCTGGCCGAAGCGCATCACGATGCAGTCGTGCGCGGCGAGTTCGTCCGGATGCCGCGGCGTGCCGTGCGCGGCGAGATACGCGGGCGCGGCGCACACCACGCGGCGCGAACGGCCGAGCGAACGGCTGCGCAACGCGCTGTCCGCGAGTGTGCCGCGCCGGATCGCGAAATCGAGCCCCTGCCCGACGAGATCGACGTAGCCGTCGCCGAGATGCAGGTCGACCGTGACGCCAGGGTGCTCGGTCAGGAACGCGTCGACCACCGGCACGACGCGCGCCTGCCCGAGATCGGCCGGCGCGCTCAGCCGCACGGGCCCCGACAGCGTCTGCGCGCCCAGCCTCACGCGGCTTTCGAGTTCGTCGGCCTCGGCGAGCAGGCGCCGCGCGCCCGCGACCAGCGTGCGTCCTTCGTCGGTCAGGCTGATCGCGCGGGTCGTGCGCGTGAGCAGCGCCGCGCCGTAGTAACTCTCGAGCGCCGCCAGCCGTTCCGAAACCGTGGCCGGCGACAGCCCGACCTCGCGGCCGGCCGCGGCCAGCCCGCCCTTCTCCACGATGCGCAGAAACAGCGCCAGATTGTCGAGCAGCATTCTTCGCTTCCTCCGAAGGATATTTTCGAAGTCTGCCCAATTATCCGGATCAACCGCAAGCGCTAGAGTGAGCGCTACCTTTCCGGCGCGCTCACGCGCCGGCCTCGACGACGAGAGGGCACACGACATGGAATACCGCACGCTCGGCCGCTCCGGCCTCAAGATTCCCGTGCTGAGCTTCGGCGCAGGCACGTTCGGCGGCACCGGCCCGTTGTTCGGCGCATGGGGCAACACGGGCGTCGACGAAGCGCGCCGCCTGGTCGACATCTGCCTCGATGCCGGCGTCAACCTGTTCGACACGGCCGACGTGTATTCGGACGGCGCATCCGAGCGCGTGCTCGGCGCCGCGATCCACGGACGGCGCGACCAGGTGCTCATCTCGACCAAGACGGGCCTGCCGACCGGTGACGGCCCGAACGACGCAGGCACGTCGCGCCCGCGGCTGATCCGCGCGGTCGACGACGCGCTGCGCCGCCTCGATACCGACTACATCGACCTGCTGCAGCTTCATGCGTTCGACGCGGCCACGCCGGTCGAGGAAGTGTTGTCGACGCTGGACGACCTGGTGCGCGCGGGCAAGCTGCGCTATATCGGCGTGTCGAATTTCGCGGGCTGGCAGATCATGAAGTCGCTCGCTGCGGCCGACCGGCACGGCTGGTCGCGCTACGTCGCGAACCAGGTCTACTACTCGCTCGTCGGCCGCGACTACGAGTGGGACCTGATGCCGCTGGGCGCCGATCAGGGCCTCGGCGCACTGGTGTGGAGCCCGCTCGGCTGGGGCCGGCTCACGGGCAAGATCCGCCGCGATGCGCCGCTGCCCGAACGCAGCCGCCTGCACGACACGGCCGGTTTCGGCCCGCCGGTCGACGACGAACGGCTGTACGACGTGGTCGATGCGCTCGACGCGATCGCCGAGGAAACCGGCAAGACCGTGCCGCAGATCGCGCTGAACTGGCTGCTGCAGCGCCCGACCGTGTCGTCGGTGATCGTCGGCGCGCGCAACGAGGAGCAGTTGCGCCAGAACCTCGGCGCGGTCGGCTGGTCGCTGACCGACGCGCAGATCGCGAAGCTCGATGCGGCGAGTGCGGTCGAAGCGCCGTATCCGTACTTCCCGTATCGCCGGCAGGACGCGTTCGCGCGACTCAATCCGCCGATGCGCGGCTAAGCGGACCAGCGGGCAGGCACGCGCCGACGCAACGGCGGACCGGCGCGACGGACGTCAGTCTCATCGCCCGGCCAGCGCCCGGTCGATCATCTCGCCGATCCGCCGCGCGAGCGCGTCCATCCGTTCAGCCGGCACGCCGCCGTAGCCGAGCACGAGCCCGTTGTAGCCGTGCGCGGTGCCCGGCAGGCAGAACGACGACAGCGGCTGCAGGATCAGCCCGTGCGCCTGCGCGACGCGGCTCAGTTCAGTGTCCGCCACCGGCACGTCGAGCCGCGCGGACAGATGCATGCCGCCCGCACCGCCCGACACCGTCAGCCGCGTGCTCAATCGCCGCACCAGCGCGTCGTGCAGCGCATCGCGCCGCTCGGCATACACGCGGCGCATGCGCCGCAGATGCCGCGTGAAATGCCCGGCCTCGATGAAGTCCGCGAGCGCGCGCTGCTCGACCGCGCGGCCCTGCAACATCAGCGCGCCCGCCGCGTCGCGCAGCGGCTGCGCGAGCGCGGGCGGCACCACCATGAAGCCGAGCCGCAACGCCGGAAACATCACCTTGCTGAACGTGCCGAGGTAGATCACAGGCGCGTCGTCCGCGAGCCCCTGCACGGCCGCGTGCGGCGTGCCGTGGTGGCGAAACTCGCTGTCGTAGTCGTCCTCGACGATCCATGCGCCGGCCGCGCGCGCCTGCGCGACGAGCGCGAGCCGCCGTTCGAGGCTCATCACCGCGCCGAGCGGATACTGATGCGACGGCGTGATATAGACGAGCTTCGGCGGACGATCGCGCCAGTCGTCCGGATGCGGCGCCAGCCCCTGCGCATCGACGCCGATCGGCTCGACGCGCAGGTCGGCCGCGAGAAACGCGTTGCGCGCGCCGTGGTAGCCCGGGTTCTCGATCCATGCGACGTCGCCCGCGTCCGCCAGCGCGCGGGCGCACAGGTCGAGCGCGCCCTGCGTGCCGTCGGTGACGATCACCTGCGCGGCGTCGCAACGCACGCCGCGCGATGCGCGCAGATAACCGGCGATCGCGTCGCGCAGCACCGCGTCGCCTTCCGCCGATTGATAGCCGAGCTGCGCCGGCCCCGCCGCGCGCCATGCGCGTTCGACGCAGCGCCGCCACTGCGCGAGCGGGAATTCGTCGACGGCCGGCACGCCCGGCATGAACGGCAGCGATTCGTCGAGGCCGCTCGTCGCGCGCTCCGCCTGCGCGACGCGCCGCGACAGCATCGCCGCATCGCCGGCGGGCGCCGCGGCGACGATCCGCGCCCCGCGCAAACCCATCCGGGCGACCACCGTGCCCTGCCGCGTGCCGGTCACGAACCCTTCCGACGCGAGCCGCTCGTACGCGTACAGCACCGAGTTGCGCGCGATGCCGAGTTCGTCGGCCAGCGTGCGCGAGGCGGCAAGCCGCGCGCCTTCGGCGATGCGACCGCTCAGGATCGCGTCACGCAGACACGCGTACAGCCGCTGCTGCTGCGACATCCGCGTGACCGCGTGCGGCCCCGCCTCGCGCTCGACGGTCGACAGCAGCACCGCGTAATCCATCGTGGCTCCAGAATGTGGGAATGTCATGGGTCTACACATGGTGCCACGAACTTTCTATCGTGGATGTCCGTTCTCGTTTCCGGCCGCGCCGGCAACGCTTCAATTCATCCATCCTCGAAAGGTTCGCGACCATGAACGCTACCGACACCGGCCTGACCGTACGCCCCGTTCGGGAAGACGATTTCGACAACTGGCTGCCGCTGTGGGAGGGCTACAACCGCTTCTACGGCCGCTTCGGCGACACCGCGCTGCCGCACGAGATCACGCAGCTCACGTGGTCGCGCTTCTTCGACGGCTACGAGCCCGTGCATGCGCGCGTCGCGGAACGCGACGGCCGGCTCGTCGGGCTCGTGCATTTCCTGTATCACCGCAGCACGACGCTGATCGGGCCGACCTGCTATCTGCAGGATCTTTTCACGCTCGAGAGCGAACGCGGCAAGGGCGTGGGCCGCGCGTTGATCGAAGCCGTGTACGACGCCGCGCAGGCGCAACGCGCCGAACGCGTGTACTGGCAGACGCACGAGACGAATCGCACGGCGATGCGGCTCTACGACACCGTCGCGGAAAAAACCGGATTCGTGATCTACCGGAAGGTTTTGCCGCGCTGAGGGGGCCGCACGCGGGGGCGCGGCGGCGGGTTCATGCCAGCGGCCGCGCCTTGATCCACAGGAACAGCGGCACGCGCGACCACTGCTTCAGCGTGTCCGTGTCGGCGCGGTCGGGCGGCGGCTCGCGCAGCGACACGATCGCGAAGCCGGCCGCCTCCAGCGCATCCATGTAGGCCTGCAGCGGCAGCGACCAGCCCGCGAAATGCATCGACAACCCGTCGCGCGTTTCCACGCCTTCGAAATGCTCGCTGCCGAAATACGTGCCTTCGAGCACGAACGGCGCGTCGGGCTGCGGCCCCGCGAAACGGCCGCGATCGCGGAACGGATGCACGAGCGACACGAACAGCAGCCCGCCCGGCTTCAGCACGCGGCGCGCCTCGCGCAATGCGGCCGCCATGTCGTCGAGATCCATCAGCACGTTGTACGCCATCACGACATCGAAGCTTGCCGGATCGAATGGCAGCGATGCCGCATCGGCGAGTGCGTAGCGGTGCGCGGAATCCGCGCGACGGGCGGCGTCGAGCATCGCGGGCACCGCGTCGCTCGCGGTCACGTCGTAGCCGAGCGCCTTCAGCTCGCGGCTCACGCGGCCCTCGCCGCAACCGATTTCCAGTGCGTGGCCGCTGCCGCGGCCGAGGTAAGCCGCCAACCCCTCGCGATACTTCCAGAACGCATCGTGGCCCGGCCTGCCGGCCCAGTCGATCCATTGGTCGGCGACGTGCGTCCAGTGTTCGGTAATGGCTTTCGTGTCGGTCATGTGCGCTCCCGATCGGTGTGCGTCGTGCTGGCCCAGGATGCGCATGGTAAGCCGAAGCGTCGGTGCGCGTGAACGCGTTGCGCGAGTTGGGGCCGCCGCGACCGGTTTCCGTTTCCGGCGGCGGCGTTCTACAGTTACGAGAGACGACATGCGGCGCCAGCCACTTTCACGTTCGGTTCGCGTCCGTCGATACGCACCCGATTCCGAGGAATGTCCATGCCGAGTATCGTCGCCGGTCCCGCCCATCTTCCGCCGAGCCCCGTCGCCGCCGAAACGCGCATGGTGCACGACGTCGCCACGCTGCGGCTGTCGGACTATCGCTCGGCCGACGGTGCAGCGTGGGTCATCGCCACCCTCACGCCGGCCCCGGACAGCGGCGAAAACGTGACCGGCACGACCTACTTCGATACCGCGAAACAGCAAACCGTCGCGGTGCCCGACGCGCGCCGGCGTTATGCGAACCGCGGCACCTGGCAGGTTGTCGCGAGTTCGAGCCCGTCGGTGCCCGCCACCGGCCGCTACGACTGGCTGACGCTCGCGTGGCTGCCGATCAACCAGCGGCCGCTGCCGCAAACGCCCGAGCATCTGTATTCGCCGTTCATTCACGGCGGCACGATCGTTTATCGCTGGAATCCGGCCGCACAAGGCGGCGAGCAGTTCGGCAACGTGCGGATGATCTTTCCGGAGTGGCGCCAGCAGGTGGCGGACGTGCTGCGCGCCGCGTCCAGCGACAACGCGCAAGCGGCGGCCACCGCGTCTGCATCGGCGCTCGATCGCGTGAAGCAGGACGGCAACCCGATGGCCGCCGTGCTCGACTTCGGCGCCGCGCTGCATGAGGAACCGGCCGACCGGATCGCCGCACGCCTGCCGGCATTGCTGCGCGCGAACGACCTGCATGAAGTGTCGGCGATCGTGTTCCAGTGCTTCGCCGCGTCGCGCGAAGCGGACCGGCCGCGCTTCGTCGAAGCGATCAGCGCGTCGATCTTCTCGATCGACGACAGCGCGCGCCTGCTCGCGATCGCCTACGGCGCGTTCGCGGCGGGCAGGGCGAAGCCGCGTCCGTTCAGCGATGCCGCGCAGGCCGCGCGTATCGACGACGTGTTCGCGGCATTGAAGCAGCGGACGTCGGCGCTCGGCGTGCCGGTCGGTCAGGGTTCGCCGTGGTACGAGTTCTTCACCGCGTACCGGCTCGGCGGCGCATCCCCCGGCTCCGGCGGAAACAGGCAGTAATTACCGGTGCTGCGCGATCGTCAGTCGACCTGATGCTTCGAGACGCTTCGACGAAAGCAACGTCATCCTGAATGCTCGTACCCGGCATGCAATCCGCGCGCGCAGGGCGACGCATGTCGCGAGCTCGCAACGGGAACCCGCATGCGTCGCGCAGGGTCGAAACGCCACATGACCGGCAACGGTGTCGCCTTCACCGGTCGATCCACGATCCCCGCACTTTTTTCTTCCCATGTTGAGCATCGGTCCCTTCTCGATCCGCGTCGTCGCGGTAGCCGCCGCCGCGCTGCTGGCGTGGCTCGTCGCCCGCTTCATCCAGCGCCGCCCGCCCGACGGCCAGCACAAGACCGCGTCGAGCCTGATCCTCGACGTGCTGCTGCTCGGGCTGGTCGCCGCGCGCATCGGCTATGTCGCGCAATGGTGGCGCGAATATGCAACGGCGCCACGGTCCATCATCGCGCTCGGCGACGGCGGCTTCGACTGGCGCATCGGCATCGCCGTCGCGTTGGTGTTCGCCGTGTGGCGGCTGCGTCGCCTGCCCGCGCTGCGCCGCCCGGTGGCAGCCGGCATCGTCGCGGGTCTCGCCGCATGGGGTATCGCGCAAGGCACGCTCGCGACGCTGCAGCGCACCGCGCCGCCGTTCGCCGCGATGCGGCTCGAAGCGCTCGATTCGACGCCCGTGCTGCCGCAACGCTTTGCCGGCAAGCCGGTCGTCGTGAACCTGTGGGCAACGTGGTGCGCGCCTTGCCGGCGCGAAATGCCGATCCTCGAACAGGCGCAGCGGGAGCATCCCGGCATCACGGTGCTGATGCTCAACCAGGGAGAAAACGCGCAGGCGGTGCGCGCGTTCCTCGAACAGCAGGGGCTGCGCTTCGACAACGTGCTGCTCGATCCGCCGTTGCGTGCGATGCATGCATACGGGTCGCGCGGGCTGCCGACGACGCTGTTCTTCGATGCGAAGGGCGAACTCGTCGAATCGCACATGGGCGAGATCACCGCCGCGCGGTTGAAGGACGCCGTCGTGCAGCGCTTCGGTCAGTGATCCCGTCGGCCGCCTGCGCGCGGCCATGCTCGATCGTCGATGGCAGCGCACGTTCCCGCTGCCGCTGCTGACGCGCCCCACGACATGCCGCCACGCTTACGGCCTCGACAACACCATCACGCGCCCCGACACGCGCTGAAGCTTCAACCAACCCGTGTCGGCCGTGAATCGAAGCTGCTGCAACGGAAAATCGAACCCCGCCCGCTGCGCGGCGCTGACCACCGCGTCGGCGATCCAGCGGATCAGTTCCTTTCCTTCGTCGGTCGTCTGGTGACCGTTCTGGACGCCGTAGAAATAGCGATTCCCTGCGTTGACTTCGTTTTGCAGCTGCATCCAGTGCCCCGGGAGGCCCGGCAGGGTTCTGAACAGATCGGCCACGCGCTGCGTCGTCAGGCCACGCGCCCAAAACGCGCCATTCACCGCCGGCCGCGCCAGGTTGTGACGGTCTGCCTCCTGAGCCTGCCCCTTTATCTCGCCTTTCAGACTATCGGGTTTCGTCATCGCACTGTCCTCGTGAGGGCCCGGCAAGGGTCGATTGAATAAAAGCCGCCGAATATCAAGCGCGCGCCGTGCACGATAACTCCAATCTCGAAATTAATCGCCTGTCAGGTGTATCAGGCGAGCGCATCGCAACATTGAAGGAATAAATCTGCGCGTTCCGACGGGCGCCGAAGCCCGATCCTCCCGCTGTTCCCGCCCGCGCACCCGTTCATTATTCAAAAAAGCGTGACGCGCAGCGAAATCATTTCGCGGAAACCTATATCCATATTCAATTAAAAACTCATCATTAAATCGGACTGTTTCGATCTCCGATTTTCTGGACAATTTCCATTCCCGGTCGAATATTTTTTTATTTATTTTTCGCCATGCTTGGCCGCGTCGCGTTTTAAACGGCAAACGTTTGCGCGACGCACAAAACGCCTTATCCACCGACCTTCAGGAGGCAAGCATGGCCGACTCTCAAACGTCCTCGAATCGCGCCGGCGAGTTTTCGATTCCGCCGAACACCGACTTCCGCGCGATTTTCTTCGCGAACGCCGCCGAGCAGCAGCACATCAAGCTGTTCATCGGCGACAGCAAGGAGCCCGCCGCCTATCACAAGCTGACCACGCGCGACGGCCCGCGCGAAGCCACGCTGAATTCCGGCAACGGCAAACTCCGCTTCGAAGTGACGGTGAACGGCAAGACGTCGGCCACCGATGCCCGCCTCGCGCCGATCACCGGCAAGAAATCGGACGGCTCGCCGTTCACGGTCAACTTCGGAATCGTCGTGTCGGAAGACGGTCACGACAGCGACTACAACGACGGCATCGTCGTGCTGCAATGGCCGATCGGCTGACGGCCGAACGCTGACGAAGAATCGCGGCGCGGCATGTCCGGCGCGCCGCGCCACGCACGACACGGCGACATCCGCTCGCCGGCCGCATCACGCAAAGACAAACCATCAAGACGAGGACGACATGACACAACCCTTTACCCACGACGACCTGTATGCGCTTCTCCAGCTCGCCGGCAACGACGCAACCGCCGTACAGGCGAACGGCGACCAGGCGGTGCTCGACCGGATGCGTCAGTTCATGACCGCGCAGCTCGTGGAAAAACTGCCGCAATACGACGTGTTCGTCGACATCGCGACCATCCCGTACAGCTTCGACGTCGGCAGCTGGCAGAACAAGGTGAAGGCCGATGCGGCGGGCCAGGTGATCGCGTGCACGGTGACGTGGGCCGGCGCGCCCGGTGTCCTGCCCGGCGCGGCGGCGAAGTTCGGTGTCGGCGCGGTGGTCAATTACTTCTCGAAGGCGACGCCGCAACCCGCGCAGCCGGAACCGACGACGGCCGGCGGCGGCGAGCGCGACGGCATCTTCAACCTGCCGCCGAACATCGCGTTCGGCGTGACGGCGCTGGTCAATTCGTCCGCACAGCAGACGATCGAAGTCTATGTCGACGACAACCCGAAACCGGCCGCGACGTTCCAGGGCGCCGGCACGCAGGATGCGAACCTGAACACGCAGATCGTGAACTCGGGCAAGGGGAAGGTGCGCGTGGTCGTGACGGCGAACGGCAAGCCGTCGAAGATCGGCTCGCGCCAGGTCGACATCTTCAAGAAAACCTACTTCGGGCTGGTCGGCTCGGAAGACGGCACGGACGGCGACTACAACGACGGCATCGCGATCCTGAACTGGCCGCTGGGCTAAGCCGCTCGATCCTGTCGATGTTCGCCACGCCTTCCGGCGTGGCGATCCGCATCGACGCCGCCCGCCGGCGCGGGGCGGCGCGGCCGCATGCGCCACGTGCGGCCGGCGTCGCGAACCGCGCGTCCGCGCGCGGCGAGCGGTCGAGGTCGAGGTCCCGGCACGGGCATCCGACGAGCCCGTTTCCGCGGAAAACCACACCGCCGCGACGCGCTGGACGCGAAACCGGAATTCGCGTGCCGTCACCCATGCGTTCGCGCGAAAACCCGCATGGCGTGTACAGTCGAGGGCTGCCGACGCGCGAGCGCATGCCTGTCCGACATTGACGGTCGCCGGCATCCGTCGCGCGCCTTCCGCCCTCAACCCGGAATCCCGTCATGTTTCTCGATCATCTTCATCCGGAACGCTGGACGTTCCTGTGGAACGCGCTGTCCACGCTCTCGCTCAGGCTCTGCGCCGCCCTCGCGCTGCTCGTCGCGGGCTGGTGGCTGTCGAAACGCATCGGCAACTGGCTGAACCGGCTGCTCGCGAACAAGGAGCGCGTCGACGACACGCTGCGGCCGATCCTCTGCGACGTCGCCGTGTGGGGCATCCGCATCGTCGCGATCGTCGGCGCGCTGTCGCAGCTCGGCATCGAAACCGCGAGCGTCGTCGCGGTGCTCGGCGCGGCCGGCCTCGCGATCGGGCTCGCACTGCAGGGCACGATGCAGAACATCGCGGCCGGCATCATGCTGTTGCTGCTGCGGCCATTCAAGGTGGGCGACTTCATCGACGGCGGCTCGAACGTCGCCGGGACGGTGGAAGAAGTCGGGCTCTTCATGACGCGGCTGACGAAGCCGGACGGCATCTGCGAATACGTGCCGAACAGCGCGCTGTGGGGCAGCGCGATCCGCAACTACACGCGCAATCCGACGCGGCGTCTCGATCTGGAAGTGGAAGTGTCCGTGCACGACGACATCGATCGTGCACTCGACGCACTGCGCGCGCTGGCGGAAGCCGATCCCGACGTCCTCCAGGATCCCGCACCGGACGTGATGGTGATGCGTTTCGACGACAGCACGGCGATCGCGAACGTGCGCGTGTGGACGCACCCCGACACGTTCTGGGCGATGCGCTGGCGCCTCGCGCGCCAGGTGCGCAAGACGCTTGCCGATGCGGACTGCGCACTGCCGATCCGCACGCGCGAGCTGCACATCGTGCACGACGCCGAACAGCAGCGCCGGGCCGACACGCGCCGCGTGCAGGCGTCGTGACGCGCATCGCGCCGCGCGAGGTCACGTTCTCGTCGCGCGTGCCGGTGCCGGATGCGTGATCGAATCGTTCAAGCGCCCGTCCGCGGGCATCCACCGTCGAACCTCATCCCATGGAGCGCTACCGTATGAAGCATTGCATTTCTTCCGCGTCGCTTGCCGCCATGATCGCCTGCGCGCTTGCATTGGGCGCGTGCGCGACTCAGCCGGCTTCCCCTCTCCCACCCGATGTCGCCTGGCAGGACACGCGGGCCTCGCAGGCCGCGCAAACCGCCCAGGCCGCGCCGCCGATCGTCGGCGGCGATCGCGATGCGCATGGCTGCATCGGCTCGGCCGGCTACGCATGGTGCGAACGCACGCAGCAATGCGAGCGTCCGTGGGAACTCGCGAAGGCGCAAGGCTTCGCGAATTCGGCGCAGGCGTACGAACAGTTTTGCCGGAGCGCTTCGTCGAAGTGATGCCGTGACCGGAACCGGATCGCGGTGCAACGCCGCGGTCCGGATGAAGTATCGATATCGCGCGCGCCGCGACCGTTCCGACCCCGCCGTTCCTCCCGTTCCGCGCACCGTCGTTCCGGAAACCCGGACACGCAAAAAACCCCACGAAAACAAGGATATTCCGCGCCTGCGACACGGCAATCGAGTTCGGTTATATTACGCGCCCCTTGCCATCCCGCCCCCGCGAAACGCATTGCGCGCGGCCTCTTTCGACGCGGCCTGAAGCGCCGTCCGGCGAGGCCTCCGGCACGGGCCCGCGCGCGCCCGGCACGACCGCGAAGCATGCGATTGCGTGACGTCATGAAGTCGATCCGAAGGTGTCCTTCGCAACGGCTTCGCGTGCGCAAATGCAACGGCGAACGCGGCCGTTCCGGAATTCCGGATTCGCGATCCGGATCTCCGGATGCGCGGGCCGAACGCGAATCCGCATCGGCCGGGCGGCATGGCAAACCGATGCATCCAAGTTGAAAAAGGGATCTGCTGTGATCAAAACGTTACGGGTAATACTGTCGGCGCTCGCGCTGTGCGTCGCGGCGTCGTCCGCGCATGCCGCCGATACGAAGAAGGTCGACGTCCTGCTGGTGGGCGGCGGCATCATGAGCTCGACGCTCGGCGTGTGGCTGCACGAGCTTCAGCCCGACTGGTCGATGACGATGGTCGAACGCCTCGACGGCGTCGCGCTGGAAAGCTCGAACGGCTGGAACAACGCGGGCACCGGCCACTCGGCGCTCGCGGAACTGAACTACACGCCGGAGAAGGCGGACGGCAGGATCGACATCTCGAAGGCGATCGAGATCAACGAGTCGTTCCAGATCTCGCGCCAGTTCTGGGCCTGGCAAGTCAGGCAGGGCGTGCTGAAGAATCCGCACTCGTTCATCAACTCGACGCCGCACATGAGCTTCGTGTGGGGCGACGACAACGTCCGCTTCCTGAAGAAGCGCTACGACGCGCTGCAGGCGAGCCCGCTGTTCCGCGGGATGCAGTATTCGGAAGACCACGACCAGATCAAGCAGTGGGTGCCGCTGATGATGGAAGGCCGCGACCGCAACCAGAAGGTCGCGGCGACGTGGACGCCGATCGGCACCGACGTGAACTTCGGCGAGATCACGCGCCAGTTCGTCGGCTACCTGAAGACGCAGCCGAACTTCACGCTGTCGCTGTCGAGCGAAGTGCGCGAGATCTCGCGCAACGCGGACGGCACGTGGCACGTGTCGTGGGTGAAGCTGCATTCGGATGAACCGCCGCAGGCCGTCGACGCGAAATTCGTGTTCATCGGCGCGGGCGGCGGTGCGCTGCACCTGCTGCAGGCGTCGGGCATCCCCGAGGCGAAGGACTACGGCGCGTTCCCGGTCGGCGGCTCGTTCCTCGTGACCGACAACCCCGAGGTCGTGAAGCGCCACCTCGCGAAGGCGTACGGCAAGGCGTCGGTCGGCTCGCCGCCGATGTCGGTGCCGCACCTCGACACGCGCATCATCGACGGCAAGAAGATCATCCTGTTCGGGCCGTTCGCGACGTTCTCGACCAAGTTCCTGAAGAACGGCTCGTACTTCGACCTCGCGAAAAGCACCAACCTGCACAACGTCGCGCCGATGATGCGCGTGGGCGTCGACGAATTCCCGCTCGTCCAGTACCTCGCCGGCCAGCTGATGCTGTCCGACGACGACCGCTTCAACGCGCTGAAGGAATATTTCCCGGACGCGAAGAAGGAAGACTGGCGCCTGTGGCAGGCCGGCCAGCGCGTGCAGATCATCAAGCGCGACCCGAAGAAGGGCGGCGTGCTGAAGCTCGGCACCGAGATCGTCAGCTCGCAGGACGGCAGCATCGCGGGCCTGCTCGGCGCATCGCCGGGCGCGTCGACGGCCGCGCCGATCATGCTGAACCTGATGCAGAAGGTGTTCAAGGACAAGGTCGCGACGCCCGAATGGCAGCAGAAGCTCCGCCAGATCGTGCCGAGCTACGGCACGAAGCTGAACGACAGCCCGGCGAAGGTCGTCGAGGAATGGACCTACACGAGCGACGTGCTGCAGCTCTCGCCGCCGCCGAAGATCGACCTGACGGCGCCGTCGCAGGCGACGGGCACCGCCCCGGCGCGCCCCGCGAAGGCATCGGCGGACATGGCGCTGTAACGCGTCCGGCCCCGTTTCGCCGCATCGCACGGCCGCCCTTCGGGGCGGCCGTTTTTCATGGCGGATGCGGGCGGCACCGCTCGCACCCGTCGGCGGCGCCCTCCCCGGCCGCGCCTCGACGCTCGCCCGCTGCCGGTCCGCGCACCGTGTCGCCCACTGCCGGCCCCCCGCATCCGCTAGAATTGCGGGCACGCGCGACGCCGTCGCCACCCGATCCACCATCCGCATCGACGCGGTCCACGCGACCGCCGGTGCGGCCCGCGCCCGAGCCGCGCGAGCGCCGCACGCCGTTGCCGCGCCCGCCGGGTGCGCCATCAACCGAATTCAGCTGGAGAAAGACCGTGTTTACCTGCCGAAACCAGAGCTGCGGCACGCAGTGGGAGACATCCGACGTCGTCATCAAGGACGAAGGCCAGGGGCTGCTGTTCCGCTGCCCGCTGTGCGGCGCGCGCAACTATCTCGAACGCTTCGAGGACGATGAAGGTAACGTCCTCTACGAACAGATGGAAGGCCGCCCTTACCTCGGAGACCTCTCCTGACATGACCCAATCGACCGCCACGCCGTTCAGCGCACTGCCGCTGACGCCCGCCACGCTCGCGAACCTCACGCAGCTCGGCTATGTCGACATGACGCCGATCCAGGCCGCGAGCCTGCCGATCGCGCTGGCCGGCCAGGACCTGATCGCGCAGGCGAAGACGGGCAGCGGCAAGACTGCCGCGTTCTCGCTCGCGCTGCTGGCGCGCCTCGACGCGCGCCGCTTCGACGTGCAGGCGATGATCCTGTGCCCGACGCGCGAGCTCGCCGACCAGGTCGCGCAGGAAGTGCGCCGCCTCGCGCGCGCCGAGGAAAACGTGAAGGTGCTGACGCTGTGCGGCGGCACGCCGATGCGGCCGCAGGCGCAGAGCCTCGAGCACGGCGCGCATATCGTCGTGGGCACGCCGGGCCGCATCATGGATCACCTCGACCGCGGCAACCTGAAGCTCGACGCGCTGAACACGCTCGTGCTCGACGAAGCCGACCGGATGCTCGACATGGGCTTCTTCGACGACATCGCGAAGGTCGCGCGGATGTGCCCGACGACGCGCCAGACGCTGCTGTTCTCGGCGACCTATCCCGACGGCATCGCGAAGCTGAGCCAGCAGTTCCTGCGTAATCCGAAGGAAGTTAAGCTCGAAGAGCGCCACGACGACAGCAAGATCCGCCAGCGTTTCTACGAAGTGACGGAAACCGAGCGACTGCACGCGGTCGGCCAGTTGCTGAACCACTACCGGCCGGTGAGCACGATCGCGTTCTGCAACACCAAGCAGCAATGCCGCGACCTGCTCGACGTGCTGCACGCGCAGGGCTTCCACGCGCTCGCGCTGCACGGCGAGCTCGAACAGCGCGAACGCGACCAGGTGCTGATCCAGTTCGCGAACCGCAGCTGTTCGGTGCTGGTCGCGACCGACGTCGCCGCGCGCGGGCTCGACATCGCGCAGCTGGAGGCGGTGATCAACGTCGACGTGACGCCCGACCCCGAAGTGCACGTGCACCGCATCGGCCGCACCGGCCGCGCGGACCAGGAAGGCTGGGCGCTGAGCCTCGCCAGCATGGACGAGATGGGCCGCGTCGGCGCGATCGAGCAGGCGCAGAAGCGCGACGTCGAATGGCATCCGCTCGCGGAACTGAAGCCGGCCGGCAACGACACGCTGCTGCCGCCGATGGAAACGCTGCAGATTCTCGGCGGCCGCAAGGACAAGATCCGTCCGGGCGACGTGCTCGGCGCGCTGACCGGCGACGCGGGGTTCGACGGCAAGCAGATCGGCAAGATCAACGTGACCGAGTTCTCGACCTACGTCGCGATCGAGCGCGGCGTCGCGCGCGACGCGCTGCGCAAGCTCAATGCGGGGAAGATCAAGGGCAAGCGGGTCAAGGTCCGGTTGATGGACGAGGAATGACGCGGTGATGCCGGCGCGGGCCGCGGCGCTTACGCGGCGCGCCCGCCCAGCATCGCCAGATACTGCTGTACCGCTCCCCATTCCCCGCCGGTCCGGCTCAGCGCGACGAGTTCGGAGCCCGGCACGTCGCCCGCGAGTTTCCGGTACACGATGTTCGGCGCCGCGATCCGGCTGAGCGGCGCCGGCACCAGCGCCACGCCGAGGCCGGCCCCCGTCAACGCCAGCACGGACAGCGTGCTGCTCACCTTGTGCGCGATGCGCGGCGCCCGGCCAAGCACCCGCCGCAGAATCGCCAACTGCCCTTCGTCGTCGCCGTCGGCCGCATAGAAAATGAACGGCTCGTCCACCAGCGCCGCGACGCTCACCGAGCGCCGCTTCGCGAGCGCATGCCGGTCGCTCATCATCACGTCCCACGCCCAGCTGCCGACCGTCCGCACGGCCAGTTTCGGATCGAACGCCGCGCCGAAGGCCGGGCAATAGCCGATGTCGAGCCGGCCCGCCAGGATCGCCTCCTGCTGCGCGGCCGGCGCCATTTCGTGCAGGTCGAGTGTCACCTCCGGCCATGCCGCGTGAAACGCGATCAGATCGTCGGACAGCCGCCCCGTCGCGACCGCATTGCCGACGAAGCCGATCCGCACCACGCCCGTCTCACCGCGTGCGGCACGCTGCACCACCGTCTTCGCGCGCTCGGCCTGCTCGAGCGTATGCCGCGCTTCGGTGACGAGCAACCGGCCCGCGTCGGTCAGCAGCACCTTGCGGGTGGTGCGCTCGAACAGCGTGGCGCCCAGCTCCTCCTCGAGCGCGCGGATCTGCGCGCTCAACGCAGGCTGCACGATATGCAGCCGTTCCGCCGCCCGGCCGAAATGCCCTTCTTCGGCAACCGCGAGAAAGTAGCGCAAATGGCGAAGGTCCATGACGTCGATTGATCACTCATAACAATTAATCTCGAAATTTAATCTATTGGAATGAAAAATCAACCGCGCGCATCCTGATCGACATCCGCTGCATCGCAGCGCACGTCCAGGGAGCCCGATCATGTCCGACCGCAACCGCATCGATGTTCACCAGCATGTCGTCCCGCCGTTCTGGGCCGACGCCCTGCCCGCCCACGGCGGCGACCCGTCCGGCTGGGGCAGCCCCACGTGGAGCCCCGAAGCCGCGCTCGCGTTCATGGATTCGCTGGAGATCCGCACAGGCGTGCTGTCGCTGACGGCGCCCGGCGTGCAGGGCTGGAACGGCCAGGCGAAACGCGACATGGCGCGTCAGGTCAACGAATACGTGGCCGGCCTCGTCGCGAAATGGCCGACCCGCTTCGGCAACTTCGCGACGCTGCCGCTGCCCGACGTCGACGGCGCGCTCGCCGAAATCGACCACGCATTCGACACGCTGAACGCCGACGGCGTCGTGCTGCTCAGCAACTACGGCGGCGTCTATCTCGGCGATGCGGCATTCGAAGCCGTCTGGGCCGCGCTCGATCGCCGTCGCGCGGTGGTGTTCATTCATCCGGCCAAGCCCGCGATCGACGTCCTGGCCGGCATGCCCGGCCCGCTGCTCGACTATCCGTTCGATACGACGCGCACCGCGCTGCAGGTCGTGCTCAACGGCGTGGTCGCGCGCAACCCGAACGTGCGCATTATCCTGTCGCACGCCGGCGGCTTCCTGCCGTACACGGCATACCGCTTTGCCGAACTCGCGCCGGGCGTGCGCGACGACGTGCCGTATCGCGACGGGCTGCTCGACCTGCTGCGCACGTTCTACTTCGACACCGCGCTGTCGTCGCCGTCCGCGCTGCCGAGCCTCACGGCGTTCGCGAGGCCCGGTCACATCCTCTACGGTAGCGATTTCCCGTATGCGCCGCCGTCCGTCAGCACGTCGTTCGCCGCGGCGCAGGACGCGTATGCCGCGCTGGACGCCGACGGCCACGCCGCGATCAACCGTGCGAACGCGCTGCCGTTGTTCCCGCGCCTCGCCGCGCTCGCGCGGTAACGCACGACGACGTGCAGCGTGACGCCCCGCAATGGCGGCGTCACGCGCTCGCTCGGCCCGCGGCCATCCGCGCCGCGCCGTCAGAACGGAATGACGGCCTTCGCCCACACGGCCTCGCCGGCCGGCCGGTTGCGCACGAAGAACTCCTTCACGACGCGCGCCTCCACGCTGATCTTGCCGAACTGGTAACGGAAGCCGGGCCCGATCGCGAACGTCTGCCCGCGAAAGCCGTCGCCCGCGACCGGCTGCCCGTTCTGCCTGTCGTCGGTGGTCTGCTTGACGAAGTACCCCGACAGCCCGACACGCGCCTGCGGCGTGACCGCATAGCTCGCCGAGTAATCGATGTGGAACAGGTTCCCCGAGTGGTAATGGGTGTCGTTGTTCGGCGAGTTGAAGCTGTAGGTCATCTTCGCGGACACCTCGATCCTGTCGTTCGGCAACCACGACACGCCGAACACCGGCCGCGCGGTGTAATAGTTCTTCCCGGTGTTCAGCGCCGCGTGCGCATCGTACTGTCCGGTCGGAAACACGAACTCGATCGCCGCGACGGTGCGCAGTGCGCCCGATCCCCATGCGATCAGCGCGGGGCTGACGATCAGGTCGCCGAGATTGGTGCGGTCGAACGACGCGCCGCCCGCATCCAGCGCCAGGTGCTCCATCGGCAGTACCGCATACGCGCCGTAGCGCCCGCCGAGCACCGACAGGTTCGACATCCAGACGACGCGCGGAATCAGCACGTCGGCATTGAGCTTGAAACCCGGCACCGAGCCGTTGCCATGCGAATCGTTGAAGCGCGACGCATGGTAATGCGTGTAGTACAACAGTCCGTACAGCCCGGCCGGCGGCAGCGCGCCGGCGAAGAACGCCTCCGCGCCCTCGCCGATCGTGTCGCTGCCGCCTTCCGTCGCCGATGCGCCGGTGCTCAGCACCATGCCCGCGCACGCGGCGAGCGAGACCAATCCGAATGCAGCCTTTCGTTTCATCGATGTCTCCAATATTCGTTCTACTGAATTGATTTTTTATGGTCGTCCTGCGCGCCGCCTTCGCTGGCTACTCGTTGAAGTGCTCGATCACGAGCCGGTTGAAGCGTGCCGCATGCTCGATCTGCGTCCAGTGTCCGCAGCGGCCGAACACGTGCAGTTGCGCGTTCGGCAGCAGTTCCAGCAGCCTCATCGAACTGTCGAGCGGAATCACGCGATCCTCGCGGCCATGGACGATCAGCGTGTCGTGCGGCAGCGCACGCAGTTTCGCCTCGTCGCTCGCGAGCGCATCGACCCAGCGCTGGCGCGGCGCCGGAAACATGTTTGCGAACGCCTCCTGGTAGCCGGGCCGCACGCTCGCGTCGTAGCGCAGCTTCGCGAGCTCGTCGTTCACCAGCGCGCGATCGAATGCGAAGATGTCCAGCAGGCCGCGCATGTTCGCGATCGACGGCGTATAGCCCCACACGGCATCGAGCCCCTCGGTCAGCGTGAAGCGCGTGCCCGCCGCGCCCATCAGCACGAGGCGGCCGACCCGGTCGGGCGCACGGATCGCCAGCGCAAGCGCGAGCGCGCCGCCGAACGAATTGCCGATCACGTGTGCGCGCTCGACGCCAAGCGCATCGAGCAGGCCGAGCGCGTGGTCGACCCAGTGGTCCATCGAATACACGTAATCGCGCGGCCGCTCGGTTTCGCCGAATCCGGCCATGTCCGGCGCGATCACGCGAAACTGCTCGGCGAGCGCGGGCATCGTGAGCCGCCAGTTCGCGTAGGCCGTGACGCCCGGCCCCGAGCCATGGATCAGCAGCACGGGCGGCCCGTCGCCGAGGTCGTGATAGTTGGTGTCGAGGCCGCTCGCGACGATCCGACGGCCCAGTTCGGGATTGGTTGACATGACGCTCCTCCAGTCGATTTCGATGGCGCGCGGCGCGTCAGCGGCCACGCTTTTTCGCGCTCTGCCCGCCGATCCCGAAGTGCGCCTTCGGCATCTCGGTGATGATCACGCGCACCGATTCGAGCGGTGCGTCGAGCGAGCGATGGATGGCTTCGGTGACTTCGGCGATCAGGCGTTCCTTCTTGTCGTCGTCGCGGCCTTCCAGGATGTACAGATGCGCTATCGGCACGATGGCCTCCCTTTGCGTTCGAAACGTTCAGATGAATCGCAGGCCCACCGACCCGATGTCCTGCACGCGCAGCGTCACGTTGTCGCCGGCCGCGACGGCCACCGCCTCCGTGATGCCGCCCGACAGGATCAAGCTGCCCGCCGGAATCGATTCGCCGCGCGCGCCGAGGTGGTTCGCGAGCATCGCGATCGCGGCGGCCGGGTGCCCGAGCACGGCCGCGCCGGCGCCGAACGCGACCGGCAAGCCGTTCTTCTCGAGCACGATGCCGAGCGTGCGCAGGTCGACGCCGTCCACGGCCAGCGGTCGTCCGCCCGCGACGAAGCGCGCGGCCGACGTGTTGTCGGCCACCACGCTCTTCAGGTCGAACTTGAAGTCGCGGTAGCGACTGTCGATCACCTCGATCCCGGCGACGACGAAGTCCGTCGCGGCAAGCACCGCGCCGACATGACAGCCCGGCCCCTTCAGCTCGGCCTTCGTCACGAATGCGATCTCGGGCTCCACCTTCGGATGAATCAGCGCGGACGTATCGCACTCGCCGCCGTCGGGCAGGTCGTGGACGTCGGTCAGGAATCCGAACACGGGCGTGTCCACGCCCATCTGCCGCATCTTCGCGTGCGACGTCAGGCCGGCCTTGTAGCCGACGATCCGCGCGCCGCGCGCAAGCTGCAGGCGGCGGATCGCATCCTGCACCGCGTATGCGTCGTCCCAGTCCATCTCCGGATGACGGTCGGTGATCTTCGGCGTGTCGCGCGCCTCGCGCATGCAGTCGTCGAGATGCGCGGCCAGCGACTCGATCGTGTCGGTCGTCAGATTCATGCGGCCTCCCGCTTCGTTTGTGCCGCGCGCGCCTTCGCGAGCGTCAGCGCGGTGTCCTCGATCATGTCCTCCTGCCCGCCAACCATGCCGCGCCGGCCGAGCTCGACGAGGATGTCGCGCGCCGGAATCCCGTATTTCTCGCCCGCGCGCTTCG
Source organism: Burkholderia sp. RF4-BP95 (assembly GCF_001521985.1). NCBI lineage: Bacteria > Pseudomonadati > Pseudomonadota > Betaproteobacteria > Burkholderiales > Burkholderiaceae > Burkholderia > Burkholderia sp. RF4-BP95. The sequence goes on from NZ_LOSX01000087.1 coordinate 99,368, forward strand.
CGAACAGCAGGAACGAGCCGTACACGCCCGCATAGCCGAGCGTCAGCGCGTCGCGGTCGATGCGGATCGGGAAATCCATCATCGGCACGACGAGATCCTCGGCGACGTCCTGTATCTTCCACACGTCGACGCCGGTCTCGATGCCCATCCGCTCGCAGACGGCGACGAACACTTCGAGCGGCGTATTGCCCGCGCCGGCGCCGAGCCCGGCCGCCGCGCCGTCGATCCGGTTCGCCCCGGCCTCGATCGCGGCGATCGAGTTCGCGACGCCCATCGCGAGGTTATGGTGACCGTGGAAGCCCAGTTCCGTCTCGGGCTTCAGCGCGTCGCGCACCGCGGCGAGGCGCGCCTTCACGTCGTCGGGCAGCATGTAGCCGGCCGAATCGGTGATGTAGATGCAGTTCGCGCCGTACGACTCCATCAGCTTCGCCTGCGTCACCAGCCCGTCGGGGCTGTTCATGTGGCTCATCATCAGGAAGCCGACGGTATCCATGTCGAGCTTGCGCGCCATCGCGATGTGCTGTTCGGACACGTCCGCCTCGGTGCAGTGCGTCGCGACGCGGATCGTATGCACGCCGAGCGCGTGCGCTTCCTTCAGGTGGTCGACGGTGCCGATGCCCGGCAGCAGCAGCGCCGACACCTTCGCGCGCTTCAGCAGCGGGATCACCGCGCCGAGGTATTCCGCGTCGGTATGCGCGGGAAAGCCGTAGTTGACCGACGAGCCGCCGAGGCCATCGCCGTGCGTGACCTCGATCAGCGGCACGCCGGCCGCGTCGAGCCCGCTCGCGATCGAGCGCATCTGGTCGAGCGTCATCTGGTGACGCTTCGGGTGCATGCCGTCACGCAGCGTCATGTCGTGGACGGTGATTCGTTTGCCTTTGAGATTCATTTCCGTTCCTTGTCGTCCGGTCGTGGAAGTCGCGTTGGCGGGCGTCAGGCCGCCTCGGCAGCCGATGCCAGCGTGAGGCGGCCGGCCAGCAGTTCCTCGGCGAACATCTCGGCGGTGCGCGCGGCGGCGGCCGTCATGATGTCGAGGTTGCCCGCGTATTTCGGCAGGTAGTCGCCGAGGCCTTCGACCTCGAGATAGACCGACACGCGGTTGCCGTCGAACACCGGCCCGTTGACGAGCCGGTAGCCGGGCACGTAGCGCTGCACGTCGGCGATCATCGCGTGCACCGATTCGACGATGCGCGCTTCGTCGGGCGCGCTTTCCGTCAGGCAGTGCACGGTGTCGCGCATGATGAGCGGCGGGTCGGCCGGGTTGATCACGATGATCGCCTTGCCTTGTCTCGCGCCGCCGACCTGCGCGACGGCCGCGGCCGTCGTACGCGTGAACTCGTCGATGTTCTTGCGGGTGCCGGGGCCGACCGAACGCGACGACACGGTCGCGACGATCTCGCCGTACGCGACCGGCTGCACGCGGGAGATCGCGCGCACCATCGGAATCGTCGCCTGGCCGCCGCACGTGACCATGTTCACATTCATCTCGCCGGAGCCGATGTGATCCTTCAGGTTGACGGGCGGCACGCAGTACGGGCCGATCGCGGCCGGTGTCAGGTCGATCATCAGCACGCCGAGCGCGTTCAGCTTGCGGCTGTTTTCCGCATGGACGTATGCGCTCGTCGCGTCGAACGCGATCTGCACGCCGTCCGCCCGCACATGCGGCAGCAGGCCGTCGACGCCGTCGGCGGTGGTCTTGAGGCCGAGTTCGCGCGCGCGCTTCAGGCCATCGGAATCGGGATCGATGCCGACCATCCACACGGGTTCGAGCACGGGGCTGCGCATCAGTTTGGCGAGCAGGTCGGTGCCGATGTTGCCGGGACCGATCAGTGCGCAACGGATCTTTCGGGTCATGGAAAATTCCTCGTTTGCGTGAAAAGGGGAACGGGCGTCGCTCACGCGAACCGCACCGAACACGCGCCGATCCCGCCGATCGACACGCGGAAGTTGTCGCCGCGCGCGACCGGCGCCATCGCGGCGAGCGCGCCGGACAGGATCACTTCGCCGGCCTTCAGCGGAATGCCGAGGCGGCCGAGCGTGTTGGCGAGCCACGCGACCGCGTTCACCGGCGAGCCGAGCGCGGCCGCGCCGGCGCCGGTGCCGATCACGTCGCCGTTCTTCTCGAGCACCATTCCGCAGGTCGACAGATCGACGCTGCGCGTGCTCACCGCCCGGTCGCCGAGCACGAACACGCCGCACGACGCGTTGTCGGCGACCGTGTCGCCGATGCGGATCTTCCAGTCGCGGATGCGCGAGTCGACGATCTCGAAGCACGGCATCACACATTCGGTCGCGGCGAGCACCATCGCGTTCGTCACGCCCGGGCCGAGCAGGTCGCGCTTCAGCACGAATGCGATCTCGCCTTCGGCTTTCGGCTGGATCAGCGTGTCGAGCGCGATGCACTCGCCCTCACCGACCACCATGCCCGACAGCAGGTAGCCGAAGTCGGGCTGGTAGACGCCGAGCATGTCCATCACCGCCTTCGACGTGACGCCGATCTTCTTGCCGACGACGGTCTCGCCGGCGCCCAGGCGGCGCTGCACGAAGCGCTGCTGGATCCGGTACGCGTCGTCGACCGACAGGTCCTCGTGCTGCGACGTCAGCGGCGCGATGGGCTCGCGCGACGTCATCGCGTCGTACAGCCGGTCGCCCAGCGTGGTAATCAACGTGGAGTCCATAAGAGTTTTCCAGTCGTGAACGGTTGGGTCAGAGCTTGATGCAGACGTTGCGAAGCTCCGTGTAGAACTCGAGCGAATGCACGCCGCCTTCTCGGCCGATGCCCGATTGCTTCGCGCCGCCGAACGCCGTACGCAGGTCGCGCAGGAACCACGAATTGACCCACGCGATGCCGACGTCGATCGACGCCGCGACGCGGTGCGCGCGCGACAGGTTGGTCGTCCAGATCGCGGTCGACAGCCCGTACGCATTCGCATTCGCGCGGCCGATCACCTCGGCTTCGGAATCGAACGGCATCACCAGCGTGCACGGCCCGAAGATCTCTTCGCGCGCGATCGGCGAATCGTCGCCGAGGCCGGTCCAGATCGTCGGCTGCACCCACGCGCCATCGCGCAGATCCGCCGGCATGTCGGGCACGCCGCCGCCCGTCACGACCGTCGCGCCGAGTTCGGCCGCCTTGCGGTAATACGACAGCACCTTGTCGCGATGCTCCTGGCTGATCAGCGGGCCGAGGCCGGTCGACTCCGCTTCCGGACGGCCGGGCCGCAGCCGTTCGGCACCGGCCTTCAGCGCGGCGACGAAACGCTCGAACAGCGGACGCTCGACATACACGCGCTCGGTGCCGAGGCAAACCTGCCCCGCGTTCGCGAAACACGAGCGCAACGTGCCCTCGACGGCCGCGTCGAAATCGCAATCGGCGAACACGATCGCCGCGTTCTTGCCGCCCATTTCGAGGCTGACGGGCCGCGCACCGTCGGCGGCCGCCTTCATGATGGCCGCGCCGGTGCGCGTCTCGCCGGTGAACGTGATCGCGTTCACGCCCGGATGCGTCGTCAGGAATTCGCCGGCCGAACCCGGCCCGAAGCCGTGCACGACGTTGTAGACGCCGCGCGGCACGCCCGCCGCGTTCATCACTTCGCCGAGCAGCGCGGCCGTCTGCGGCGTCTCCTCCGACGGCTTCACGACCACCGTGTTGCCGCAGGCGAGCGCGGGCCCGACCTTCCACGTCATCAGCAGCAGCGGCAGGTTCCACGGGCAGATCACGCCGACCACGCCGACCGGCCGACGGATCGCGTAATTGAGCGCGCCCGCGCCGTCCGGCGTCGCCATCTCGAAGGTTTCGCCGGGCACGTTCTTCACCACGTCGGCAAACACCTTGAAGTTCGCGGCGCCGCGCGGGATGTCGATATGGCTCGCGAGACTCACCGGCTTGCCGGTGTCGGCCACTTCCGCTTCGAGAAAATCGTCGAAGCGGTGCGTGATGCCGTCGGCCACCGCATACAGGAGTTCGACGCGCTGCGCGACCGTCAGAGCGCCCCACGGGCCGGCCAGCGCCGTGCGTGCGGCCTGTACCGCCGCGTCGACATCCGCGCGGCTCGCTTCGGCGACGCGCGCGATCACCGCGTTGTCGAGCGGCGAGCGCTTGTCGAACCAGCGTTCGCCCGCGCGATATTCGCCGTCGATGAAGTTGCGGACGAGCCGCGGGTCCGGCTGCCCGCCGGCGGGGCCGCGTGTCGCGGCGATGGGTTCGGTGTCGTACATGATGTGTGTGCCGATGATCGTGAATCCGTGGGTTCGTGGAGCGCGTTCGCGTGCCGAGCGTCATGGCCCGCCGAAGCCGGCCGCGTCGAGCCCCGCGTGCGCGCATTGCGCGTCCTGCATCTCGCTGCCGCCCGATACCCCGATGCCGCCGATCAACGCGCCGTCATCGACGATCGGCAGCCCGCCGCCGAACGCGACGAAACGCGGCCGCAGCACGAGGCCCTGCCGCACGGCGTCCGAGTGCGACGCCAATGCGGCGTGCCACGCGCCGGTGGGCAGACCGAAGCTCGCGGCCGTGTACGCCTTGTCGATCGCGATATCGATCGAATGCAGCGGCGCGCCGGGCATGCGCACGAATGCCGCGAGCAGCCCGGCCGCATCGACGACCGCGACGTTCACGCGCACGCCGAGCCGCTCGGCGGCCTCGGCCGCCGCCTGCGCCGCGCGCGCCGCGGCGGGCCAGTCGATCGTGCGCGTGTCGACGCTCCGGTTCGTATCGTTTCGATCCATGACGCTGGACTCCTTGCGGCTCAGGTGTAGACGGTCGTGAACGCTTCGTTCAGCTCGCCGGAGTGGAAGAAGATTCCGCGCCCGAGTTCCTCCTCGGTCCACGTCGTGACCGGGCGATCGGGTTGGGCGAGATAGCCGAGCCCCGCGAACGTCTCGTTGCGGTTGCCGCTCGGATCGAAGAAATAGATGGTGGTGCCGCGCGTGATGCCGTGCCGCGTCGGCGCGACGTCGATCTTCACCTTGTTCTTCGCCATCACGTCGGCCGACTTCAGCACGTCGGCCCAGTCGTCGAGGAAAAACGCGATGTGATGCAGGCCGTTGCTCGGGCCGCCGACGAACGCGATGTCGTGCGGCGTCGTGCTGCGGAACATCCACGTCGCGGCCTGGATCGTGTTGCCCGGGCCGACCATCACCTGTTCCGCCAGATGGAAGTCGAGACACTCGGCCATGAAGCGCGTGTTCTCCTCGACACGGTTCACGCCGGTTTCGGGGTTCAGTTCGCACATCAGCAGGCAGTGGTCGAGCCAGTGCACGGCCGAGCCTGGAACGTCGTCGGGCCACGGATCGGGGTTCAGCGAGCCGACCGCGGTGCCCACGAGTTCCTTCTTCGCGAACAGCCGCAGCTCGTGCCCGCTCGGCAGCAGGAACCGCAGTTGACGGCCGACGGCCGGCAGCGCACCTTCGGGCAGCATCTCGGTCGCGATCCCGTATGCCTCGATACGCTGCTGCAACGCGTCCAGGTCGGCGTCGTGCTCGACCTTGTACGCGGCGTGCTTGAGCCCTGCCTGGTCGGACGGCGACAGGATCAGCGAGTACTTGTCCCATTCGTCCCAGCATTTCAGATAGACGTTGCCCGCCGCATCGCGCATCGTCTCCTGCATGCCGAGCACGCGCACGTAATGACGCAGCGCCGCTTCCATGTCCATCACCTTCAGACTGACATGACCAATACGCATCACACCCATGATGTGTCTCCTCCTGGTTTCCTGGTTACTTGTCGATCGTCGGCGCGCCGGCACCGGCCGCGCCGCAGAAGAACGGCTTTTTCAGCCGGCCGGCCACTTCGAGTTCGACGTCGCCGTCCGGCACCACACGGCACGCGAGCGCATAGCCGTCGTTCTCTTCTTCCGCGCTGACGTGCGCGCGGCTGACCGGCCCGAGCTTGCGCACCGCGCCGCGCAGCACGCGCACCTTGCACACGCCGCACCCGCCGTTCAGGCAGCCGACCGGAATGCCGCGCCGGCCGAGCTTCGCCATGCCGGCCAGCAACGACTCGCCGGACACGCACGCATAGCGCTCGTCGGTCTGCGCGATCCTCACCGTCCCGCATACGCGGCCCGCGTCCATGTCACACCCGCCGGAACAGCGGGCTGCGCGTCTGCTGCGCGTCGGCCGCCGAGATGAACTTCTCGTGATAGATGTCGCGCTCGAACAGGCGGCCCTGCATCAGCGTCGTGATGCATGCGTCGATCATCGCGGGCGGTCCGCACAGGTACGCCTGATGCCCCGAGAAGTCGCCGTCGAAATGCGCCTTCGCGACGTCGTGCACGAACCCTTGCGCGACTTCGCCGCCCGCATCGGGTGCGCCCTCGGACAGCGCCGGCACGTATGTGAAGTTCGGGTAACGTTCGGCCAGCGCGCGGAATTCGTCGTGGTAGTACAGCTCCTTCGCGTTGCGCTGGCCGTAGACCAGCGTGATCGGCGCGGTGACGCCGCTGGCGAGCAGGTCCGCGATCATCGAGCGCGGGCTCGACAGGCCCGACCCGCCGGCCATGAAGATCATCGGCCGCGCGGCCGAGCGGCGCACGAAGAAGCGGCCGTACGGGCCCGACAGGCTTACGCGGTCGCCGGTCGCCAGCTGCTCGTGCAGATAGCCGGTGCCCAGGCCGCCCGGCACCTGCCGTACGTTCAGCTCGATCTCGCCGGTGGCCGCGACGTCGGCCGGCGCGTTCGCGATCGAGAACGCGCGACTCTGCCCGAGGCCGGGAATCTCCAACTGAACGTACTGACCGGCCTGGAAATGGATCGGCTGCGACAGCTTCAGGCGGATCGACTTGATGGTCGGCGTGAGCTGCTCGATGCGCGTGACGTCGGCCGCGAAATCCTTGACCGGAATGATCTCCGCGTCCGGTTCCTCGTCGACGTCGGCCTCGATCACGGTGTCGGCCTGCAGCGTCGCGCAGCACGCGAGCGCCTTGCCTTCCTCGCGCTCGAAATCCATCAGCGCGAACGGGTTCGCATCGCCGAGATCGGTCTCGCCGTCGAGCACCGCGACCTTGCAGGTGCCGCACAGGCCGTGACAGCACGCATGCGGAATGTAGATGCCCTGGCGCAGCGCGGCATCGAGCATCGTCTGTCCTTCCTCGACCTCGATCGTGACGCCCAGCGGCTCGATGGTAAGTTGGTGGCTCATGATGGTTCGCTCGTCCGCATGACGGTCAGAAGCTCGCGCCGCCGAGGCCATCGAGGCCCGGCGTGCGGAAGCTGATCAAATCCTTGTGCCCGAGGCCGTTGTCGGCCAGACTCTTCGCTGCGTCCGGCGTCCACGGCTCGCCGGAGCGAAACCACTCGACGCGGTCCCAGTCGATCTTCGCGAAGTCGGGGTGATAGCCGTAGACCGGCGGCAGCACCTTGTCGGCAAGCGCGCCGAACGGCAGGTCGGGCGGCAGCGGCAGGCAGAACGGCGCGGGAAACATCAGGTGGTCTTCCCAGCACACGTAAAGCAGCGGCGCCGGAAACTTCCCGACCGCATCCTTCACCGGGAAGTCGTAAGGTTTGAGCGCGATGACGGCCATGTTTGTCTCCTGTCGGCCCGCGTTCGCGCAGCAGCGCGCGCGGGCCTTCTTCGAGGTTGCTTGTCGGTTGCGGGTCAGTTGCTCGTGGCCTGGCCGCGCCAGGCCGCGAAGTTCTTCTGGTCTTCCGAGCCGTCGAAATCGAGGTTGTCGCGGCCCATCTGCACTTCGTAGTAGTCGAGCACCGCGGCGAGCGGATCGAAGCCTTCCGCGCTCGGGTCCGCGTCGGGCGGGAAGCAGTTGCCCTGATAGATCTGGTGCACGGGCAGCCACGCCTGCACGTATTTCTGCGGCTCGTGGTCGAAGATTTCCTTGCAGTGATCGCTGCAGAAATGGAACTTGTTGCCGAGGTAGTTCGACTCGCGCGCGCCGATCTTCGTCGGGTTGCCGGGCTCGGTGAACAGCATCGGGATCTGGCAGGTCTGGCACAGCATCGGCAGCGTCTTCATGTAGAAGCGGTTGCCGGCCTTCGCCTGCTCGCCCCAGTAGTCGAAGCGCGGGCGGTAATAACGGTCGAACGAGTCGGGATACTTCGCGGCGAGCCACGCCATCTCGTCTTCGGTCGGCACCCAGGTGTGGAACGCCGAGGCTGCGTTGAAGCCGTAGAACGTCGACCATGCCTGGTGGCTGATGTGGTCCTTGCCTTCGCATGCGTCCTGCCAGCCCTTCGGCTCGCGAATGCCGTAGCGCGCGAGATCCTTGAACAGCGCGCCGCCGTTCTGCTCCGCGTACATCTCCCACGATTCGCGCCAGCTCATCACGCGCTTCGGCTGCATGTAGTCCATCATCATCGCGACCAGCGTGAGCAGCCGGTAGCCGCGCCAGAACCACTTGTCGATCCAGCGCTGCACGATCGGCACGTTGTCCGGGTCCTGCTCGAGCAGGAACTTGATGCACTCGATGCCGAGCGTCATGTGCCGCGATTCGTCCGACTGCGCGGAGAAGCCGAACGTGACCGTCGACATGTCGCCGTTGTACGCGGCGCCCGACATGAACGGCACGAACAGCAGGTTCGTCAGCACGTATTCGAACGAGAAGCTGACCGCCGTCAGGAATTCGAACGGCCCTGACGAATACGCGTCCTCGAAGAACGACTTTGGCACCGACAGGTACCAGACGCGGTCGAACCAGTGGTTCGAGTGATGGAAGCCGTTGAAGAACTTGTTGTACGTCGACATCGCGTGCGTTTCGGTCTGGTAGTGCCGCAGCTCGTCGATCGACTGCATCTGGCACGCGATGCGCGCGCCCTCGCCGGTGAAGTGCCTGCCGACGTGCGCGAAACCGCGATGCGCGAGATATTCGAGCGGCGTCACGCCCTGGATGAACAGCTTCAGCGCATTGATGTAGCGCGCGTCGGTCACGCCGAGGAACGCGTTGTTCTGCGTGAACGCGTCGATCACCGCGTACAGCTTCTTCTCCTTCTCGCCCTGGTATTTCCAGTACGCATCCATCGTCAGGCGGAACGGGTCGACCCACTTGTCCCAGTCGTGGATCTTGATGCCCTCGTAACGGTCGTACGGGAAGACCTTGTCCATCGGCTGGTAGGTCGTCTCCCAGCCGAGGCCGCGCGTCATCGCCGCGTAGCGGTCCTTCAGGCCGAGCCTTTTCTTGAGCGTTGGCGTGTCCATTCGTGTCTCCGGTGTTGTCGGTGCGTGTTGCGCGGCGTTCAGTGCGACCAGCTCAGCGTGAACTCGTCGTCGTCCTCGTCGATGTGGCCGGACAGCGTGATCAGGTTCACCTGCAGCTGCTGCAGGTCGAAACGCGTGCCGGTCAGTTCCTCGATCGTTTCGCGGCGAATCGTCAGCCGGTCCGGCGCGTCGATCTTGACCATCCCGGGCGACTCGACCACCACCGCGCGCGGGTTGTCGGCGACGATCGCGTCGACGATCGGTCTGGAGTCCTCATTGGCCTGAAAGGCGATGAATACGTTCGACATGCTGGCTTTCCTTGGGTTGAGGGGAGATGCGCGGCGTCAGAGCGCGAGGCCGAGCTTGGCGACGCGTGCATGGAACTGCTCGCGCACTTCGTCGAGCGCCGCCCGGCCGGCATCCTGCAGCGCGCGCGCCGCGACCGGCGCGAGCGCCGCGTCGGCCCGCGCGGACCAGTCGCAGGTCCAGCGGGCGAGCAATGCGCGGTTGTCGTCGGATTCGGCGGCCATGGTCTTCACCACCGCGTCGATCCAGCGACTCGATTCCGCGTGCCATTCCGGCATGAACGCGGTGAGCATCGCGACCGCCGAGCCGCCCGCGAGCGCGATCCGTTCATCGACGAAGCGGTCGTAGACGAGCGGATACAGCAGGCCGTCGAGCGCGAGGTTCTGCGCGACGAACAGCTCGACCGGGTCGGCCACGACCAGCGTGTCCTCGACGTAACGGCGCAGCGGCTGCCAGGCGGCGTCGGTCGTCCAGCTGGCCTTGGCCGCGTCGAGCACGTCGGGCTCGGCCATCGCGAGCGCGAGGCGCGTCAGGTATTGCGCGACGCCGAGGTTGTCCATCGCATGGAACATCGCGGGCGCGGTGAACGCGGTGCCGTAGCCGAGCGCGCAGATCTGCGCGTTGTTCATGTTCGCGCCCCACGCGGCATGGCGCAGCGGCACCAGCACGTCGAGCGCCTGCGCGGCCACGTCGTCGCGCATCAGGCCGATCATCCGGCGCGATTCGACGAACTCGAAGTTCGACTCCATCGCGTCCTGCTGGCGCGCGCGCGTCGTCGCCCACGACGCGTAGTAGAACTGGCGCGGATCCTTCAACGCATACCAGTTCGCCATCCTGATCGCCGAGCGCGACGGATCGAAGATCTCGTGGTCCGGGTCCCAGGTCGGCCGGTAATGGAAGTTCGCCTGGGGCTGCGCGCCCATCATGCCTTCCTGGTAGCGCGTCGCCGTCTTGTCGCCGCCGATGTTCTGCGCGACGTGCGCGAAGGTGTGCCGGAGCGGCTTGATGTCGACTGTCTTCAGCTCGATGGTCACTTCTTGCTCCTCAAGGTCATGGGTTCGCTTCGACGTCGAGCCGCGTCACCTGCTGTTCGCGGCAGAACGCGTCGAAGGCGGCAGGAGACAACGTCAGCTCGACGAACAGATCCGGCGCGCCGCCGAGCGAAAACTCGAATTCGACGAAGCCGCGCGTGTTCGTGCCGGTCACGCGCGCGCATTTGCGGCCCAGGTCGAGCGGGGAAAGATCGGTCGGGTGCTGATTCATGATCGGTGTCGCCTCCATGCCGGACTTCAATGCACCATCCGTGCCACGTCCGGGCAGGCGCCCAGAAAATCTCGATAATTCAGGGAAAGCCCTGACGCGAAGTTCGAATTCGCGATCCACAATGGCGGTTAACCAGAACGGAAACCGCTCGCCAGCGGTCACGCCAGAAGCCATATCCGGTGGTGCTTTTCATCATTTGAGCAACCCGGTCGAGCGCATTTGACGAAATGATCAAATCGATTCGCCTGCCGCGGCGCCGTTGGCGAAAACCCTGAAAATCACGAGAAATCTCGACGGAGGAGACATGACGCGGCCCAGCCTGCCCCCCTTGCCGCCGGACACCGACCTGCGCAAGCTGATCCATTTTTCGGCGAGCGACGGTCGCATCTGGCTGGCCGGTCAGCGGATGGTGCTGCTGCATGCCGGCGCGCTGGCGACGCTGCGCCAGGAACTGATGGAAAGCGTCGGACCGGCACAGACGCGACGCTTCTTCACGCGCGTCGGCTTCGCCGCCGGCGAACGGGACGCCGCGCTCGCCCGCGAGATTCGCAGCGGCGCGTCGTTGTTCGACATGTTCCATGTCGGCCCGCAACTGCACATGCTCGAAGGCGCCGTGCAGGTCACGCCGTTGCGGTTCGAGGCCGATCCCGCGACGGGCGCGTTCTATTGCGAATACCGCTGGGAACATTCATGGGAAGCCGACGTGCACCGCCGCACGTTCGGGCCGCAACCCGAACCCGTGTGCTGGATGCTGATCGGCTATGCGACCGGCTACACCAGCGCGTTCATCGGCCGGACGATCCTGTTCAAGGAAACGACCTGCGTCGGCATGCACGACCCGCACTGCACGATCGTCGGCAAGCCGGCCGAGGAATGGCCCGATGCCGACGAGATCTCGTCGTGGTTCAAGGCCGACTCGCTGATCAACACGATCCGCGACCTGCAGACCGAAGTCGAATCGCTGCGCCTCGAGATGACGCCCGACGACGGCCGGACCCGTCTCGTCGGACGTTCCGACGCGTTCCGCGCGGCCTATGCGCTGCTGGAGACGGCCGCGCCGACCAAGGTCGCCGTGTTGCTCACCGGCGAAACGGGCGTCGGCAAGGAGCGCTTCGCGCGTGCGCTGCACAGCCTCAGCCCGCGCGCGCAGAAGCCGTTCGTCGCGATCAACTGCGCGGCCATTCCGCATGCGCTGATCGAGTCCGAACTGTTCGGGGCGGAGAAAGGCGCGTTCACGGGCTCGCAAGCCGCGCGCGCCGGACGCTTCGAGCGCGCGGACGGCGGCACGCTGTTTCTCGACGAGATCGGCGAGCTGCCGCTCGACGTGCAGGCGAAGCTGCTGCGCGTGCTTCAGGAGGGCGAGGTCGAGCGGCTCGGCGCGACCGACGGCCGGAAGGTGGACGTCCGCGTCGTCGCGGCGACCAACCGCGATCTCGAGCAGGCCGTGCGCGACGGCACCTTTCGCGCTGATCTCTATTACCGGATCAACGTGTACCCGGTGCTGATTCCGCCGCTGCGCGACCGGCAGGACGACATCGCGCCGCTCGCCGACGCGATGCTCGAACGCTTCGCGGCAGTGCACGGCAAGCCGACGCCGACGCTGACCGATTACGCCTACGACACGCTGCGCAGCTACCGCTGGCCCGGCAACGTGCGCGAGCTCGAGAACCTGATCGAGCGCGCGGTGATCCTGTCGCGTCCGAACCGTCCGGTCGACGCGAAGGACCTGTTCCCCGGCGTCGGCGCGCCCGGCGGCGCGACCGTCGACCGGGCCGGGCAGATCCGGCCGGCAGCCGCGATGTCGATCGACTGCGGCTCGATCCTCGACCAGTTGCAGGGCGGCGGCGGGCTCGACGGCCTCGAGCGCGCGCTGCTGCACGAGGCCGTCGACCGCGCGAACGGCAACCTGTCGGCCGCCGCGCGCCTGCTCGGCCTGACGCGCGCACAGCTCAGCTATCGGCTCAACCGCAAACAGGATCAGGAGGACGCGTGACATGAACACCATCCTGCCCGCCCATCCGTTCGACGACTCGCCACCGGCGCTCGAAATGCCGGCCGCCGACGACGCCGCCGAGCCGCATGCCCGCACGCTCAGCGAGCACGCGTATCACCAGCTCCGGCAACACATCATCGAGGGACATTACCCGCCCGGCACGAAGCTGCGCGTCGAGCATCTGAAGGACGTGTACGGCGTCGGCGCGGGCACGCTGCGCGAGGCGCTCACGCGGCTCGTCAGCGATGCGCTGGTCGTCGCCGAAGGGCAGCGCGGGTTTCGCGTGACGCCGATGTCGGTCGACGATCTCGAAGCGATCACGCGGCTGCGCATTCATATCGAGGTCGATGCGCTGCGCGACTCCGTGCGGCGCGGCGACGACGCGTGGGCGCAGCGCGTGCGGCAGAGTTTCGACATGCTGTCGGCGTGGGAGCAGCCGGTGTCCATCGAAAACCGCGCTGCATGGGAAGCGTGCAACCGTCGCTTTCATGAAGCGCTGATCTCGGCGGCCGCGACGCCCTGGACGTACCTGATCCTGCGCATGCTGTCGCAGCAAAGCGAACGCTATCGGCGCGTGTGCATCGGACTCGGCGATTCGAAGCGCGACGTGCATGCGGAGCACACGTGCCTGTTCGAGGCCGCGATGCGACGCGCCGATGCGCGCGCCGCCCTCGCGCTCGAAGACCACATCGGTACGACGCTCGCCGTGGTACGCAACGCGCCGCCCGGCACCTTGCCGTTCTAGCCATCGCCGCGCGGACGAGCGCTCACGCCAGCTCGGGATACCCGTGCGCGGCCGCGTCCCGCGCGAGATCGGCAATCGTGTCGTATGCGGCCGGCGGCAGGCGCTCGAATCCCTTCAACCGCAACGCGGTCGCCCGATCAGCATCGACCGCGACCGCGTGATCGAGCGCATCCTGCAACCCCTCCACGAGGCTCCCGTTCAGCGCCTTCGATGCAATCAACGGCAAGCCCGGCGCCGACGCCGTCATGCCGATGATCCGGATGTCGTTCAACAGCTCGGGCAATGCGTCACACACATACGCGAACGTCACGCAGTCGATCGCCGCGCAATCGGCAGCACCTGCCGCCAGCGCGCGCAGCACGTTCAGGTGCGAGCCGAACGACACGACCGAACCGAAGAAGCGCCCGTCGTGCGCATGCGGCGCGACCGCGTGCCGGAACGCGTTCATCCCGCTGTGTGAATCCGCGCCGTTGAATGCGGCCCGCAATCCGCGACAGGCAGCCAGCGTCGTCGCGCCGCCCGCATGCACGCGCGCCGACACCACCAGCACACTGCTGTAACGCGCGCCGTCGCAGCCGGGCACATCGAATGCCGGTGTCGCGATCAGGTGAACGGCATCGCGCAATCCGAGCATCCGGTACGGATAACCGCATGTCTGCGACAACAGCAAGTCGCTGCGGTGCCACAGCGCGTGCAGATCTCCGAACGGTTCGTCGAGCAGCGCGACGCCGGCCGGCCCGCCGTGACGCGCGAACGCGTCGAGTGCGTCACGCAGCAACGCGCGCCACAGTGCGGCGTGGCGCGGCGTCACGTTATACATCGGCAGTCCGGCGATCCATGGGCTCATGTGCGCATTCTACGCATCGGCGGTGCGTTGGAGAAAGCCCGTTCGCCCGGGTTTCGCACAGGTCCGGCACGCGCCTGGGCGCGGTCAATGCTTATCGGTCGCGCAGCGATAAGCAAATGCAAATTGCTTGGTTGGCCTGACTGCGCGAGCCGGTTAGCGTTCCAGTGTCGCGACGCCGTCGCAAGCCGCTCGCCGTAGCGGTCGACTGCGAGTCGCGACGCAAGTCGGCCACCTGCATCGCGGCCCGCAACGGCGCGATCGTCCGCTACCCGTTACCCGTGCAGCACCCGTATCACCCGCTACATCCCGCCCCAGCACCATGGCCGAATACTTCGACGTCGACCACGCGCGCGCGATCGCCGCACTCGACGCCCGCTTCACTGCCCGCACCGAGTGGCCGACGTGGCTGCTGGTCGTCGCGATCTACGGCGGCTGGCTCGCCGTGCTGCTGCTCGTACGTGCAGAGCGCCTGTCGCTCGCGGCCGCGACACTGCCGCTGATCCTGCTCGGCGCGTGGCACATGTCGCTGCAGCACGAACTGCTGCACGGCCATCCGACGCGCTCCGCGTTCGTGAACCGGCTGCTCGGCTATCCGCCGTTGACGATCTGGTATCCATACACGCTTTATCGCGACACGCACCTCGACCATCACCGCGACGAGGACCTGACCGTGCCGGGCGTCGACCCGGAAACGAACTACGTATCGCGCGCGCAGTGGGCGCGGTTGCCGCGCTGGCGTCGCGCGCTGACCGTTGCGCGCACCACCTTCGTCGGACGTCTCGTGTTCGGGCCGCCGACGAGCGTCGCCGCGATGTTCGCCGACGCAATCACCGCGTTCCGGCGCGGCGACTTCCGCTATCTGCGGATGTGGGTGACGCACGCCGTCTGCGTGGGTGCGCTACTCGCATGGCTGCAGCGGGCGATCGGCGTGCCGTGGTGGTACTACCTGCTGGCCGTCACGTGGCCCGCGCTGTCGCTCGCGATGATCCGTTCGCTGTTCGAGCACCGCGCCGCGCGTCATCCGAAGGCGCGCATCGTCATCAACGAGGCCGGCTTCGCGATGCGGCTGCTGTACCTGAACAACAACTATCACCTCGTGCATCACGACCTGCCGAGGCTGCCGTGGTACGACCTGCCGCGCGCGTACCGGATGCGGCGCGACGCGTATCTGGAGAAATGCGGCGGCTTCGTGATCCGCGGCGGGTATCGCGAACTGCTGGCGCGTCACGCGTGGACGCCGACCGACGGGCCCGTGCATCCGTTCGACCACGGCACGGCGTCGCTGTCGACGGGCAGCGGTGCGAAGGTCGCCGCGGTCGACGGGTATCTTCAGATCAGTACGTAACGCTTGAGTGGGTCGCGCTGCGCCGGGAAGGCGCCCGAGGCGGCGACGCCCGCGCAAGGCCGCACGGCTGCCGCGACGCGCATTGCTTACGAAAAGCCGACAACACCGATCCTCATCGGCAAATTGCCAATTTCGGCGGCAATGCCCAGAATGACGGATCGTCCGGGGCCTCCAACAATCATTCGCCCCGGCTCAGCCTCCCGGCCGCGCGCCGCACTCCCCTACGACGATGCAACCGAACACCTCGCCCGACGCGATCCGCTCGATCGGCAACGACTGGTCCGTCTCCGCGGTCACCGCCGGCTTTCTCGCGGTGCTGATTTCCTACGCGGGCCCGCTCGCGATCTTCTTCCAGGCGTCGCAGGCCGCGCATGTATCCAATGAGATGATGGCGTCGTGGGTCTGGGCGATCTCGATCGGCGCGGGCGTGTCGGGCCTCTTCGCGAGCTGGAAACTGAAGGTGCCGATCGTGACCGCATGGTCGGCGCCCGGCACCGCGCTGCTCGTCGGCCTCTTTCCGCAGCTGACGCTGAACCAGGCCGTCGGCGCGTACATCACGGCCGCGTTGATCATCCTCGTGATCGGCATCACCGGCTATTTCGACCGGCTCGTGCGCCACATTCCGCGCGGCATCGCGTGCGGGATGATGGCCGGCATCCTGCTGCCGTTCGGCATGCATGCGTTCTCCGCCGCGACTGCGCAGCCGGTGCTCGGGTTCGGGATGATCGCGGCGTACGTGATCTTCAAGCGCCTGTTGCCGCGCTACAGCATCGTGCTCGTGCTGATGACGGGCGCCGCGCTCGCGACGCTGCTCGGGATGGCGCATCTCGGCAACGTATCGCCGAGCATCGCGCGGCCGATCTTCATCGCGCCCGAATGGACGCTCGGCACCACGCTCAGCCTCGCGCTGCCGCTCGTCGTCGTGAGTCTCACTGGCCAGTTCCTGCCCGGCATGACGATCCTGCGCGTCTCGGGCTATCACACGTCGGCGCGGCCGATCATCACCGCAACCAGCGTGATGTCGCTTGTCGTCGCGTGCTTCGGCGGGATCACGATCGTCGTCGCGGCGATCACCGCTGCGCTGTGCACCGGCAAGGATTCGCACGAGGATCCGGACCGGCGTTATATCGCGGGCATCGCGAACGGCGCGATCTACCTGATCGGCGGGCTCTTCGCGGGGACGATCGTCACGCTGTTCTTTGCACTGCCGAAGGCTTTCGTCGCGATTCTCGCCGGGCTCGCGCTGATCGGTGCGATCGGCGCGAACGTACACGGGATCTTCGAGGACGAGGCGCATCGCGAAGCGTCGGTGATCACGTTCCTCGCGACTGCGTCGGGGATGACTTGGCTCGGGCTCGGGTCCGCGTTCTGGGGGATCGTGATCGGGTCGCTTTCTTATGCGGTGTTGAGCAGGGTGCGGCGGCACCAGGACACTTGAGCAAGCTCGGAACATCTCCGGCGAACGGCACGTCTCCTGTATCGGTGCATCGCAACACACATCGACTCGCCGTTCAGTTCGATACGGTCACTTCGACACGGCGATTCCTCGATCTTCCCTGTGCCGTGCCGTTGTCGGCCAGCGGATCGGCGTCGCTCTGTCCGGCCGCGGAGATGTTTTGCACCGGCACACCCGCCGCCGCGAGAATCTGCGCGACCTGCCGGGCGCGGGCTTCGGAAAGCGCCTGATTGTTGTTCCGGGATGTCGCGCCAGCCGGCACGTTGTCGGTGTAACCAACGACCCGCACGTGCGCGGCGGGTACCGACGCGACAATGGTCCGACCGACCGTAGCCATGATGGATGCCCACCACGGCGCGACCGCCACGTCACCCGACGCGTACATGCCGTTGAACCGGAGCGTCAGTACATTCGTCGCCGTATCCCGGTTCAGTTCGACGTTGCCGGCAGCCATCTCGTCACGCAGACTCGTGACAAGCTGCGCCGACAGGACGTCCAGCGAGGACGTCGTCGCAGCCGGCTTGTCGTGAATCCAGTGGCTCACCGCCGCATAACCCGCCGCGCCGAGCATCAACGCAACGAAAAGGCCCTCGCCAATCCACCAACGTGTACGACGCGCCCGTACGGGGCGCACCCACGGATCGACGATCGATTGCCGCGGCCGCCGGATCGGCTCACTGTCGCGCATGCTGCCGAATCCGCTAGTCACCACAACCTGGTGCACGGCTTCGCGAACACCCTGAAGACGGGCCGAGCCATCGTTTCCAAAGCGATATCGCCCCTTGAAACCCAGATCGAGGATGTTCTGATACAGCTCGAGCAAATCGAGATGCTCGCGAGGACTCCCGAGCGCCTCGTCGATCAGTCGAAACACGCGATCGCTTCCTTGCCGGTCATGACCCAGCGCCGCTGCCAGGCTGTTCGACTGCCAGTCGGCTCCCGTCGCCCCGCCCTTGCCCCAACGCGTCTGCATCGCCGCTTCGTCAAGCGCGGCGCACAGGCCATAGCTCGCGCGAACAACGTGGTCGGATCGCAGTTTCAACTCGTTGCAGACACGCGTGAACAATCTGAGCTCCTGCTCCAGCCACCAGCGTCGATGCGCGACGGCGTCAGGTTCCAGCACGGTGGGCGTATCCGCCAGCGCTCGCAGCAAGCTGCGCGCCGACTCCAGCAGCGGGTTGACCGCCTGTTCCGCATCCCTGAGACGCGTTGCAAGCGGCGGGGATGCCGGCGCTCCGGCAGGACTTCTCGGATCGGCCGTCGAAATCGTCATCGTGTTCCCTCCTCGCCATTCATCGGGCAGTATTGATCGCGCCCGCCGGCACCGTGCCGCGCGGCAATCCGGGGGGCGGGCCACTATCCGACAGGTCGAACAGCGGCATCGAGCTGGGGCAACGGAATGTTCTCAGCACATCGCTCGTCAGCGGATTCGCCACGCTCCCGGTGCTCGCGATGTCGAGCGCCGCCTTGCGACCGTCGAATTCGAACGCGACACGGGTGCGGCCGGGCGTCGCCGTTTCGACGACCCGCCCCCGCTGGAGCAGTCGCATCAGTGCCCAGGGGCCGTCGGCAGCGATCGTCGACGTGTCGGGACGAATGCGCGGACTGGCGGTGATCTCCGCATGAACGCCACCGCGCGGCCCCGGCCACGACACCGTGAACGGCGCCACGGGACCATGCTGATAGAGCGACGTCTGGCCATCGACGTCGAGCGACAGGCCCAGGATCGCAGGGTCCAGTTCGGGAATGCGGATATCGACCTTCCACGTGAGTTGCTTGTGGCCGGGATCGCTGAAGAAGGTGTCGCGAATCGCTTTCGCGTGTTCGAACGGTTCGAGATCCGGCCCCCGTACGGGTTCCGTCGCGCCGGGAAGCGTTCGGTACCGCCACGGCTTCGCTGATGTGTCGACGAAGGGCGCCAGCGTCTTCGCGAAGAAATCGTCGATTACGCCTCCTTGCGCGAATATGCGGGTGAAATCGTCGATGCCGACATCGCGCTTGCTGTCGGGCGAGAACGGATAGTTGCCCTCGATGGTCAGCCGGCACGTGTCGCCAACGGCTGCCTGCATCTGTCGCGACAATAGTTGCCCGATACCCTGATTGACTTCGCGCGAGCCATCGGCGGCAAGCTGCAGCAGTACCGCCAGGAAAGGCGCGGGCATCGTGTTGGCGGCCATCTTGAGTTTCGCCGCCGTGTCGCTGGCCGGCGGCATGCTGTTGTTCGACAACGCGTTGTCGGAGACCGTGAGCGCCGTGTAGTAATCGTTCAACAGGTTCGTTACACCGTCGAGGCCCGTCGCGCCAGCCCGAGCCGCCGCCTGGGAAGCGCCCTCCGAATCGGCGTTGCCGGTCACGACTTCGCGCAGCGCGGCGAAATGGACGTCGACGAGGTCGCGCTCGACGCGTTCCGACGCGCGAATGCCGAGCGCCTTGTCGGTCTTCTGGTTGATCTGGTCGGCTGCTTTCTGCAGAAACGTACCGCCCGATCCGCTCACCGGCGCCGTCAGCGTTGTTTCATGCACCGCCGCACGAGCCAGCCGCACAAGTGGCGAGTCGGGAGCCGCGAAGCGGCGCAGCACCTGAAGATTGAACGCGAGGCTCGTACCGCTGACCGTCCGGATGTCGTTGAGAAACGCATCCCATTGCCGCGCGTACTCCGTCAGATATTCGCGGCGGACCGCATCCGTCAGCGCGTCGTCCGTCCCCGTCGAATTGCTCACAATTTCAGCCGTTTTTTTTTGAGCCGAATCCGACGCACCCGCCAGGTACGAGCGCCCCATTACCCACGCGTCGTCATCGCGAGCAATCTGCACGAACTCAGGCAGCCGCTTGTCGAACAGATTCCGGTAGCCGTCGAACGTGAAGAGCCCTGACACGCCGCGCGACAACGGCGCGTCGCTCGCTCGCGTAAACACCGTGCCAGCCTGCGGGCCCACCGCGCGCAGCAGCGTGAACTCGTCCGGCGCCTCCTTCTGCATCGCCGCCTTCGCACGTTCGTACAGACGACCGGTCGCGTTGCTGCCGTCGAGGAACGCCCGGGCACGCTGGATCAGTGCGTCATTGCGAATGAGCGGAGACTTCACCACGCGACCACCGGAAAAGAGCTGCTGGACATGGTCGATCATCGACGCACGGCCACCGAAGATCGCTGCACTGTCATGTTTTGCCCAGTCGTCGAGTACCCACGTCTTGACGTCGTCGGCATTGAACTTCGCTGCGTCGTAGAGCATCAGGTAGACGCGCAGCGCATCGTAAGCGACCTTCGAATCGTTAGCGGCAATCGCGCCGGACATCACGTCCTCCATCCGACGCACGATTTGCGGCAACAACAGATTGTCCTCGAGGGCATCGTATGTGCGACCGCTCTCCGTCGCGATGCTCGGCGGCACGTACAGCCCATAGCGCCACTCGCTGCCGGGATCGGAAAGGTCCAGATTAGGAAAAGTCGGCAGATAGCGCGCTTCGGTCAGTGTGTCCGGCACCGATTCGGGTTTCGGCGTCTTGTAGAGTTGCGTCACGCGAGCTGTCAACGCCTGCGCCTTGCGCCCCATCGCGTCGAGATAGTCGCTGTTGTGGCCGAAGCTCACACGCAAGCCAATCGCCAACCAGACGAACAACAGCAGGGTCAAAGTGTGCCCGGTCAAGCGCAACAGCCGGTAGCGGAATTCCCAGCGCAGGTTGGGGCTGACGAGATGTGCTTCCGGGAACACGACACGCGTCAGGAGATCGTGCAGAAAGAAGCTCTGGTTGCCCTCGGCACGCTGCGGCGATACGCGGGCGTGGTCCTGCGCCGCCAGAACGCGTTGGACGACGGTATGGCGCTCTGCAACGACCTCGCCCCCCCGTTGCCGGGCGCTCGTGAAATATACGCCGCGCAACGTCGAATGGAGCTGGGTATCGTCGTAGCGTGAATCGAGAAAGACTCTGTCGATGAGGTCGGTCAGCGGCCCGAGCAGCGCGGAAAACTCCTCCGGGAGGGCTGCAAGCCTTCGCCGCTTCGGCAAGTCGTATTCATCCTGCAGATGCGTATCGATCGAGCCGCTCAATCGTTCGGACAGTTCGGTGAGCTCCTGGTGGCACCGCGCCCGCAGCCCTTCCTTCGCAACTGTTTCCTTGCCGTATGGAAGTGTGAAACCCCATGTCTGAGCTCGCCCTTCCGACGTGAGCGCACCGAAATACTCGGTAAAGCCCGTCAGACCGTCCATCTTCGTGACCAACACGTAAACGGGGAAGCGGATGCCCAGCTCCTGCCTCAGCTCGGCCAACCGCGCACGCAATGCGGCGGCCTCCGCGATCCGTACTTGCTCGTCGGCGTCGGCCAGCGTCGCAAGATCGATCGTCAGCAACGCGCCATTGATCGGTGCGCGCGGCCGGTTCCGGCGCAGCATGCCGAGAAAGCCGAGCCATTCCGCGCGATCGATCTCCTGATGATCATGGCGCGAGCCCGAAAGACCTGGCGCGGAATCAACAGCCGATTTCGATGCCGTGGCCGCCTTCGATTGCGACGGCGCATCTTGTTTCGCATCGTCTTCGGCGCGCTGCTCGTCCGGCGTTGAGCCGCTCGCATTCGCGTCGACGGTATCGGCCGCCGGCTTCGGTTCATCGACATCCGCGCTCGGCGAGGTGCCATGACGTGTGTAATAGCCCGTCGTGTCGATGAGTACCGCATCATTGGTCAACCACCAGTCCACCGAGGCGGTGGCGTCGACAGGTTTCCCCGCGGCACGCTGCATCTGCTCGGCAACGGGAAACGCCAGTCCGCCGTTCATCAGCACGCTGGTCTTGCCCGATCCTCGTGAGCCGAGCGTGATGTACCAGGGCAACTCGTACAAATAGCGCTTGCCCTGGAACAGCCGACCAAGACCGCGCGCACCCGTGCGCATCGATTTGAGGCGCGCGAGCGCGCTGGTCACGATCGGCTCGACTTTCCGAAGCCGCGATGCGGCAGGCGACTCGTCCTTCTTGTCGCCGATGCGCAACATTTTCTTCAGGAACGCATCGTCGGCACGCATCTTCTGCCAGACGCGATACATCCCGAAGATGACGAGAACGGCCACCACCACCGCGATTGCGATGAGTCGGGTCGACGCCGGCTCGAACGGAGCGGCATGACCAAACGAAAGCAGCGGGCCTGCATACCAGATCAGCAGGCACAGCAGGGCGACGAACACGATCGTCGTCGACTGGCCCGCGAGCCAGAGCAGCACCCCGGCGAACAGCAATGTGATCAGCAGCACACGCATGCCGACCCCGGCGAGCGGCTTCAGTCCGCCGAACGCAAAGAACGGTCCGACGAACCAGATCACCAGTGCGACGACAATCAGTGCGAGGAACGCGAGAAACTGGCGCGAGGCCAGAAACGACAGGAACTGGAACTTCTTCATGTGTTATTCCGGAAACGGATCTGGCTTATCGCGCGACGATGATCTCGACGCGACGGTTTTGCGCGCGCCCCTGTGCGGTGCGATTGTCACCGACGGGGTCGGCATCGCCCTTGCCCGCGGCTTCGAGACGATTCGCCGGCACGCCCGCGGCTTGCAACATCTGCATGACCTGAATGGCCCGCTCTTCCGACAGCGCCTGATTCGACGCGAAATGACGGCTGCGAATCGGTACGCTGTCCGTATAACCCAGCACGGCGACCTTGCCGGGTACCTTGGATATCTCGCCGGCGATCTTGGAAATCAGCGGATTCATCGATGCCTGGACCGACGCGGCGCCGGGCTGGAACATCGCATCGCCGCGGAATGTCACGGCGCTGCGGTGGGCAGCTTCGTCAACGCTGACGGTGCCGGCGGCGATTTCGTCCTTGAGCAACTGCTTGAGGTGCAATTGCGGTGGTGCGGGTGGCGGTGTCATCGCGGCTATCGCGGCAATCTGCTTTTGAACGTCGGCGGCACGGTTCATCAGCGCGTATTTGAACCAGGCAAACAGGCCGAGCAGGACCACGGACGCGACGGTTACAGTGATCCACACCGGGAAATCGTGGAACGACAGGCGCTTGCCTTTTGCCGTCGATTGCCAGTGGGGCGATAACGCCATCGGCACGGGTTCGCGTTGCGACGTGATGACGTTGTAGAGGCGTTGGCGGATCGCGTCGTGCTTGCGTTTGTTACCGGTACCCTCCCGATAGCGGCCTTCGAAACCGAGACTGAGAATGCGGTAGATGACCTCGAGCAGGTCGCGGTGCTCATGAGGGTCCTCCAGCAGGCGAGCAATCAGGAGATAGACTTTGTCGCCACCGTCACGGTCTTCGTGGAAAGTGGTCGCGAGACTGTGGCTCTCCCATTCAAATCCCGACGTGCCGTCACGGCCCCATTCGGTCCGCATCGCTGCTTCATCCAGCGCCGTACACAAGCAGTATCGCGCACCGATCATATGGTCGCGGCGGATATTGGCCTGCTCACATAGTTTTTGAAAGACACGCATCTCATGCTCGAGCATCCGACGCAGCAATTCCCCAGCAGAGTCGCCCAGTGCATCCGGCATATCTGCTTGCGCCCTCAACAACGGACGCGCGGCTTCAAGCAACGGATTGTTCGCGACTTTGACCGCATTCAGCCTCTGCATCTCCGCTTCGCCCGGCGGAATTACAAATGTGGTCCTGTTCCGATCCGGATCGACGGTATCGGCAAACGTCGGTGTATCGACGGCGGTCTGTGCATCGTGCCTTTGGCCACCCAGGAATTTCGCACGATCCATCACCCAACCCTCGCAACCGTATTGCTGACGAGAGCACATCCGCACTCCGTGCGATGTCCGTGCAAGGCCACACGGCTTCCGCCGATCGTCAGTGTCGGATGAGCTTCAACAATCCGGTTCACGCCATGTGGTCGACCATCCGGATAGCGTTGAGGGCAATCAACTAGATCGTGAAGCCGTGCGACCGGCCTGCCGCCGATACTGTGAGTGGCAGAGCCAGTAATGATCCGGCCACCATGATCGGTGCCGTCTCCTAATACTGCGATGGGAAGAGACATTAGATGATCCTTGATGAACCGTATATCGAAGCGCAAGGCTCGGTATCGAGAAGAGCTTGGACTGTCACATCGGCTCCGTTGGAATTTTCTCGGGATTGCGCGATGCATCACGCAGGTACGGATCGAATGCATCTACGGCGCATTCAGCTTCGATTTCTGCCGGCCACTTCGGAATCTTGCTCGTGCGCATGGCAAACCATCGACCCAGCGATGCCACGAAAAAGACTGGCGAAAGCGATATTTGGCCGATCGGCTGACCATTCAACGAAAAGAACATGTATCTGAGGCCGGCCGTGTATTTCTCCCGTCGCTCGGCAATATCGTGGCACCAGTAAACGTCTCGATAGACTGATGCAGGCCCCTCTTCCATGTATCGACGAATGAACTCCCAACAATGCTTCAACTGCTCCACGAGCACCGTGTCGCCAGGTAAAGCAAATGTTTCCAGGATGGTTTCTCCGTCCTTGTCAAGCACATGACCACGGATATCCCAGTTTTGTCGGCCCACCATACGCTCGCAACGCCCGAGGGTGAAAAATATATCATCCCATTTCGCAATCAAGACCGTCCCATTTCTCCGAAATACATACACCATCCTATTTTTGCAATTAAATCTGATCGGAAAATGCGTCCACGAAAATGCCTCTTTTGACAGCAACCACCCCATTAATATCCAGTACGGAATCGATATCCCCAAAAAAATACAGAGAGCAATGCGATCAAACCCAACCGCCAGAATAAGTGGAATAAAAAATGAATATACCGGCACCGTCAAACCAACCAAACAGACTGCAGCCATCGATCCACGGTAAATAAACCATCGATCCACACATTCGAGATATGTAGAATTTTCCTTTATTACGGAAATGTTGTAAAATGGCTCTGTTTTATACCTTTTATTTTTAATCAACTGATTCGACCGCTCTTCATCAGTCAACTTTCGATTGACGCGATATTTCTTTGCAAGAAGCCCCGTATAATCCACATCAACTCCCGCCTTCGATTCTCAAGTAACGACGCCACTCCATTTGGTCACGGCAAAGATTTTGCCCTACACCGATCACATCGGCTCCATCGGAATTTTCTCGGGATTGCGCGATGCATCACGCAGGTACGGATCAAATGCATCTACGGCGCATTCAGCTTCGATTTCTGCCGGCCACTTCGGAATCTTGCTCGTGCGCATGGCAAACCATCGACCCAGCGATGCCACGAAAAATACTGGCGAAAGCAATATTTGGCCGATCGGCTGACCATTCAACGAAAAGAACATGTATCTGAGGCCGGCCGTGTATTTCTCCCGTCGCTCGGCAATATCGTGGCACCAGTAAACGTCTCGATAGACTGACGCAGGTCCCTCCTCCATATATCGGCGAATGAACTCCCAACAATGCTCCAACTGCTCCACGAGCACCGTGTCGCCAGGTAAAGCAAATGTTTCTAGGACGGTTTCTCCGTCCTTGTCGAGCACATGACCACGGATATCCCAGTTTTGTCGACCCACCATACGCTCGCAACGCCCGAGGGTGAAAAATATATCATCCCATTTCGCCCTCACAATCAAGCCGTTTGACTTGAAGATATAAACCATTCCATTTCTACAATTAAATCTAATCGGAAAATGCGTAAGACAAAACGACTCCTTAAACAACCCCCAAGACAAGAGCAACCACAACGGAACCATGAACGGAATAGCGAACAACACAAAGCCAATATCAGCTTCGGTTGGCACAAAATGTGCCGGCGAAAACATATACAACGGACCCAGAATCAAAATCACAGTTAAAAAAAACAACGCCAAACTGATGGACGTCATCATTCCTCGATGAATAAACCACCGGTCAACGCATTCCAAATACGTCGAGTTAATTTTGATCACAGAAATATTATAGAATGGCAAAATATCAAGCCTCGCCTTCTGAAAAAATTGATTAGACCTCTCTTCGGCCATCAACTTCCTATTAACACGATATTTCTTTGCATAGAGCCCCGTATAATCCACGTCACCCCCCAGTCACGACAGCCAAATCACTCATCTCCGCTTCCAAGTTTTGATAACGGTCCTTCGCATCCAGGATGCCCCAGCAACAACGCTTCAGCCATTTATCAATCTTGTCGTCCTGAAGAAAAGTAGAAAACACCCCCGCGCCGATAAAAATAAAAATTGCTGCGACCGCCCAAAGAACGGAACCTGCCGAAATTAGAAATGCCGCTCCGACTCCTGCGACTGCCGATACAACAAGCGTCCCAGCTAGCGCGAAATTCTTGTGCCGATATGCTTCAACGGAATTTTTAAGATCCCAAAATGCATTTATTCCAGCAGCCAAAATCCCCAGCACCTTCGACGCAGCCCCCAGCCAAATCTCTGCCATCCCCAACACCGCCGCCCTCCCCTTCAACAAAGTCGTCTCGACCAAATTGCCAGCAGCTTTGGCTATGGTGTCCACCACGGTGGAGCCCAACGCGATCACAGCACTACCTAATCTGAACTGACTCTCTAGCTTGTCGCCCTTCATCGAACCGGCCAGATCTATCGATACCTTCTGATAGGCAGCCCACTGGAAAAGCCCCGCCAGCATGTTGCCGATAAACGGTATTGCCTTGCCTGCCGTTGCCACCCTTTGCGGCACATTGATCCGCTCCCGCCATGCGGACAGATTCAACCGTTCGATCTCCTCTGCGGAATGAAGCGAATTCGCAAGCCATTTGGCCTGCTCACTCTTGCTCAGCCCTTTCGGCATGCCTTTGATCGCCTCTTCATCGATCATCACAAGAAATTTCGACCTGACAACCGTGCTCATCGGCTCTCCTCGAATCTGAAGGCGACGCAATGCGAGCGACACTTCTCGCTGGATGGCGTTTTCGCTGGCCTTCTTGATACCGGAAGATTTCAGTAGTTGGCGAATAAGCGATGCTCGATATGCCTTATACGAGCCGGTCAACTCGACGGGCACAACCGGCCGGCCGCTGACAACACCGCACGCGACGAGGGCATGTCGGACCGGCCCATCTACTGCGCTTTGCAATGCCTGGGTGATCGACCCGCCAAGCGATGCCAATAACTTCCCTATCACTTCGGGGGCATGCTCGGCTACGCGCTTAATGGAGTTGTTGAACGCCAGCATCAGACTGTCCCAGCCGACTGTTTTCCACATGACATCTGGCTTGAGGCTTTCCGAAAATATTTTCTTGTTGCTCTCAAGATTCAGGACAATGCCGCGAAGCACCAGATTCTTGTCATCGGAGATCACGCCGTTCAACCAGCGCTCGTATAACCGCGCGCAAGGCTTGAATTGCTCCGTGCCCTGGATACATGCGGTGAGAACACGAGCATAGACGAGCCCGACTTCCGCGGAAGCGCTATCGTGTGTGCAATCCAGATGGTTCCGCATCTGGCTACTTGTCATCCACTGAACGTGAGACACCGCCAACGGATGCAATGTCCGTTCGCTGAACCGGCCATATTCCTGGTTGAATTCGTTTTGCCACTGCGCTCGAGCAGGTTCGTCGTAATCGACCTCATACTTCTTCCACGATTTCGACGAAACACGACTCAAGTCCGCCGGTGTGGCATCGGGAAGCTTCGGGGGATTTGCCACGTAGATCATGCGCCCGACCCCATCCGGTACGTAATGCCCGTCTTGCTCCAATTCGTCACCTGCGGCGATCTCATTCATTTCCGCACGATCAGTGACAGCAGCCTGGAGACTCAGAATTGCGGTGGAGACGCTCAATTTTCGGGAACGATCGGCAACGGCCATGAATCCGCCGTGAAGCTCGATGGCTCTGGCGCCGATTTCCGCCGCGATCCCGGCGGGATCGTCGATAATCAGCACGGCCCCGGGTTTCGGCCCCAATGACGTGGCGGCGTGTAACAGCCCATCTGTTGTCGATGCTCGCGAGTTGAACCCATAAGGCGAAAACGCGAAGGTTTCAACCTTTGACTTCATCGAATACTCCGCCACGATCGACGCCACGTTATCCAAACTTCGCGCGTGCGGCGCCTTGCGACTTTCCATCCACTTCTTCACATCGAATACGCGCATATGGCGGCTTCGATACGCCTCGTCCTGATTGAGTTGAAGCACCCGTGGCGTCCATTCGGCAACGGAATAGCCGACCCATATCCTTCCAGCGCTTTTTGGTTCTTTTACGGTAATGCACGCTGCAATTTCACGGTGCCCCGTCTTGTTACATGGTTCTCGGCCCTCCACGTAAGCACCGTTCAATGGCACACCAACCGGAACCTTCATCAGATATCCGAGCGGCGTGATCCAGTACTTCTCCCACATCCCTCGTTCGTCGTACACGTACAGAAAACCGTTGCGTAATGTCCGACCCGTATAGGCGGCTGACCCTCTCAGTGGAATCTTCTTTCCCCCATCGCCGTCAGCAGGTAGCAGATCGGCCGGCAGCATTGGTCCACCTGAATCCGGGTGCATGATTGCCGCTCGAACCGGGAGGATCGCTAACCCCTTTTTCTCGCAAAACTCGCAATCGTCGAGCGCAGCCGCCTTCGCCCTGGCCAGTGCAGTTAAAGAAGAACTTGCGTTGGTCACGATACCTCCCGTTCTCGATCAATCCGTTCAATGTCTGCGATTACATTGCTCCACTCATTTTCTGGAAACAACTCAGTCGCCTGGGCATAGGCTCCCGGTGTCGCCGCAGCAACTCGAAGGTGCGGCGCCAATTTCGGATGGCTGGTGAAGCTCCGACCGAGGAGGCAGCCGTGTCGCGCAAAGGCCATGCAATCCGATGCGTCCATAAGGCCAAACTCACTCTGCGCGGTACATAACCATTGATTGATCTCCTGACTGAAGCGCCACAGCTGCTTCATCTCAGTGACCTCGGGCATTGTCGCGAGTGTGCCGTTGACCAGTCCGACGTTGGTCAACGCAATCGACTGAGCCTCGTCGAGCTTGCTCCATTCGACCTCCGGTCGGCTAGTGAACTCGAGCTCATGCCATAGGCCGTGGAAAGGCACCCACCAGCGGCTTATACCGTCACAGAGAGCGGCAAGATGCGGAAGCGGCAATACCCACAACAGATGGAGAAATACGGCGGGGTCTGCAAAGCGCAGCAGAACACGCGAATCATCATCGAGCGTCACAGTGACTTTCCCCGCCAACTGACGTGCTTGCGCCTCGGCGCTCAAATCGCTGCAAATCAACATCGCTGATGCAATCTCAGGGGGAGCGACCACCAGAGACTGCGTAATCTCTTCACGCTGACTATCGTCAAGCTGATCGAGGCGAAGCACTACCGGGAGCAAATGGCGTTCATTTTCAAGCCAGTCGGGCACGATGTCGTGCCAAGGCAAATCACCCCTCCAGTCCCGGACGAGGAGGCGATCAGCCAGCAGATGAGTACTGACCGACATCGCATCGTTAAGTGTGCGGCTTTGCATGTGTCCCTCAGGAGAGCGGCACGATCGCCGCGTGCTTGACTGCCGCCTTGACCATACTCATTTCGCAAACCTTGAGTTCAGCGGCAGGTATACCCTCAGACGCGCTTCGCGGCCCCGGCATCTCGTGAATTGCCGCGTAGGATTGCCACTGCCCGGGCGTGCCGTTGGTAATGCCCGAGTTATTGAGCGTGATGAAACTCTTCCCGCCGCGCAGCGATAGTTCCTCTTCAGCCCAGATTTCGATCTTGGTCGCGGTCTGCCTGATCCGGATTTTTGCCATCAGGTTAATGGTGTCCTTGAGCGATTCAATGTCAATTGAACCTGCGCCGGCAATCAGCTTGATTCCGGCGTCGTAGACGAAAATCCGCAATTTTTCCTTGATAGTTGCAAACAGTGAGCGTCCGGTGGCAATGCCGAGATGCTCACCCGTCGTCAGCGCGAGATGCTCGCCGCTTGCGATATGCGTGCTACCCGCTGTTGTAGCTTGAATACCAGCTGGACTGGCAAGCGTAAGGTGTGGCTCAGCAAACTCTGGAAACGGGTCACTGCCTGATTTGGCTCCGCCCCGGATTGCATCATTCTGTGCATTCAACGCGGTTGTGACCTCACTCTGATCACTATTCGCCTCCTGCGCGTGGTTCTGCTGAGCCAGTTGTGCGAGTCGTTCGTGCGTGTCACGCGCTTCTACAAGCCGCTGGACGGTTTCGCCCATCCCTTTGACATGGCCCTCCGCATCCGACCGTGCCTCGGTGGTGACCAACATTCCCAACGCCGAACGGACCACCCCCCACAAACCGGTCGCAAGCTCAAAGCCGCGACCACGTTCCTCTTGCCGCCCCGCATTCCCCGCAATACGCGTGATGTACCCCAAATTCAACTGCGACGCGCCTTCGTCACTCGACAGGTGCGCCTGAATCTTTCCGTTCGTATCGTCGAAAGCCAGCGTATTCGCCCGCCGAGCACCGATCTCCTTGCTACGAAAACCGGCAAGCGTCTGGTTCTCCGGCAATGCAAACGGCGGCATGTTGAACGCATTCACCGCACTACCGACGATGATCGGCAAGTCCGGATCACCATTCGCGAATGCAACCTCGACCTCGTGGCCGCGACGCGGCAGGAAGATGCCGCCGAACTGATCGCCATGCCACGCACCGGCAACACGTACCCAGCAGCACGAACGTTCATCGTTGTCGCCGAGCCGATCCCACAGGAATTGCAACTTCACCCGACCGTATGCGTCCGTCCAGATTTCCTGGTTCTCCGGACATGTCACAACGGCATATTCGACGCCGGTAATGCGCGGCTTCGCGATCGTGCGCGGCAACCGAAACGGCTCATGGGTCGGCTGCAGCACGAAGTCCGCTTCGCAGTGGTAACGCTGACCGGAACCCGATGCCTCGCCAACCTCTTCGATGGTCAGCTTGCAGCCGATGACCGCATACTCCCGGTTGGCGGCGTTCTGCGGATAGTGCGACAGCACAAAGGTCTGGCCGACGACCAGTCCGCGCAGATTGCCCTGCCCGGAAGCCCTGAGCCCCTGGCAGCGATACGCCTGCATCTGCACGAGCGTCAGGTATTCCGCTTCGGTCCGCGGCTCATTGGGCGCGGCCGACAGACCTCCCATACCCGCCTGCGGCTGCGCATAGTCGCCCCACGTGTAATGCTCCTGATGAGCGAGCCCCGTATCGCGCGGATCCTCTCGCCCAACCGTCAGATCGGCGCGCGGTCGCGTGTAGTCGTAATCGACACTCGTGACTGCACCGGTCGTCAACGCATTCGAGATCGACAACGCGTGAATATGCTCCTCGTCGACACGCCGGCTGTCGGGGGCTTCATAGCGGATCGTCGCGTAGGCTTCGCCGTGCGGCTTGAGCGCGGCGATCGCATCGCACAAGACCAGACGATGCTTGCCGTCGGCATGCTCGAAGAAGTAGAAGATGCCCCACTCCTCCCACAACCGCTGCAGGAACGTCCAGTCGCTTTCGTGGTGCTGGCGCTGGATGTCCCGCTTGGGCCAGACGTTGTTCGGACGCGGCGGCGTCAGCCGCTTATCGACCGGAAACAGGTACGTCGAGAGCACCGCGTCGGTGATCTCGATCACGGACATGTCCTGGAAGATCCGGCAATCGCAGTTCTTCGTCGCCAACCAGAGCCACGGTCGAAGCGTGACCGCGTACACGATCGATCGACCGTCTTCTCGCAGGATGGATGCGCGCGAGACGATTCCGGTGATCTCGCGCGTGCCCGCGCCGATGTTCGCCATTCCAGCGTTGCCTGCAAGGCCGCGAATGAAATGACCGACACCCTCGAGTTGAATCGTGACGGTCAGCTCGGTGCCGATCAGCTTGTCGAGATCGATATTCGCGGCGATGGTTTGCGAGAACGCGAGTTCGTCCGGGGTTTTTAGCTCGAGTGTGTACTCGAACAACTCGCCAACGGCTTCGCCGCCGGTCAGCTTCACCGGCGTGAGGATCGGACGATCACCGTACGTCGGCATGGCCGCGCCGCTAACCGACAGCGTCCGTGGTGAGTCAAACAAAGCCATCCCGACATCTCCATTGAATCGATCGAGCCATCGACTGTCGATAGCAATCCAGCCGCTTCGAATCCGTCACGCTTATGCGCGCACGCCCCACAACTCCAATCTCAACGACGGGAACTCACCCGCCACGTGCAACGCGATACCGCCGTGACGCACGACTTCCTCCCAAAGCGGCCCGCCTTGCGTCAACTCGTAATAGATGTAGCCCGCGTTGAACGGGATCTGCCGCGGTGGCACCGGCAGCGCCTGCAAACCGATACCCGGCAAGTGACTGCGGACAAGGCTCGGCAACCTTTCCGACGGCCCGGCCTTCGCCTGCGCCAGGAATTGCTGCTTCAGCACGTCAGGCGGCATCGCCGCGTGAACGGCGAGCACCAACGCGGTAAAGCCCTGCATATCGACCGGATCGACCACCGCGTTGCGCATCCCGTGGCCTCGATCTTCGAATGCAATGCTCTGCGCGCTGCGCACCAGCACGGCGTTCAGCAGCCGGTGCGTATCGTCGACGACCGGCTTCAGACACAGATGCGGCGTCGTGTGCTGATAAGGCGGATGTGTGTCGAGCGGCCGACGCGTATCCGTGCGCAGATGCGTCGACAGTTCGCCCGCCATGCTGATCAGCAGCGCATAAACATCGGCCGGCGGTACGGTCGGCACCCGCAGCAAGTGCTGCAGCAACGGCTCGTAGCGGTTCAGGATCTGCAGCAGCAGGTAATCCGTAACCGTCGCCGCGCTCGCTGTCGTCTCGTCCGTGCCGGCGAGCCGTTCAGCGAGCGCATTCGCACGCAGATGCGCGAGATCGTGGATTTTCGTCACCCAGCTTGCGAGGAGGTCGCTCGCGCCATAACCGGATACAGGTGGCACAAGCGTGTCGTCGAGCTCGATACTGCCGTCCGCGCGGATCGTCTTGACACGCGTGAGTGCGAGGCCGATCCACGCATCGCCCAGCTCCTTTTCCGGCATCAGGCGCAGGCGCAGATTCGACAGTTGCACGGCCTCGGGGGCAAGACCGATCGAATTCGTGTCGCGCAATTCCGTATCGAACACCAGGTAGCGCGCCAGGGAATCCGCGCTGTTCTCGAACGTCGTTTCTTCACAGTTCGGCAGCCGGACCGGCACCGCGAGATAGATCACCTGATCGAGGTGTTCGGGCCGAATCGTCAACGGAGGCGGCGGAGGTGTATTGCCCGGCGCATCGAACGGCGTGCCGTCGGCGAACACGCCGGCGGCCGTTTTGACGATCACCTTCCCGAGCGCCAGCGACTCCAGGTCGAGCGCATAGCTCGCGAAGCCGAAAAAGAACGGCGACAACGGGGTCGCACGCATATGCGCGTATTTCTCGAAATAGCGATCCTGTTGCTGGAACAGTTGTGGACGGAAAAACAGCCCCTCCTGCCAGGCAACCTTGGCATACCAACTCATACGTGTTGTCCGATTGTCCGTGCGAAAGATGGGCCATACCCATCATGTCTGGCCGCCAGGTCCAACTCGGACCTGGCTGCGCGAAGCGCCTGCATTTTTATGCCATCCACTCAAATACGCGCCATGAGATCGATCAGTTGCTGACCATTCGCGTATGGTTCATGCAGTGCGCGAGGATCTTGTACAAAAAGACGAAGTAACCGATGCCCAGCGTGACGATCGAGATCAGCGTCCAGATCACGATCTTTCCGATCATCGTCGCCAGATCCATCGTGCACTCGAGCCTTCCCACTACCTTGCCGTCTGAATTGACGGCGACCGTTCGACTGATCACGAATCGGTACAGGTAGTACGGATAGACGAACAATGCGAGACCGAACGTGACAATCGAAAGAAGGATCCAGATAACAGCGTGTCCGATGATGTCGGTGACTGTCAGTTCCGATTTCAAATTGAGATTGCTCATGCTTTTATTTCTTCCCCGTCTCTCGCACGCTGACTGCCTTGGCGTCGAGAGCAATGTCCAACTTCAGTTTTGGTGTGAAAAAGCGATACCACGCCTTGTCGGGACCAGTCGGTATCGTGTAAACGACTCGCCAGACCGAATTGGGAAGATCCCGATAAGCCGCGATCACGCCGATGGCCGTCGTATCCGCACCGGAATACCGAACGATCTTCTTGTGCTCGCCCGGACGCAGCTGCAGTTCGTCACGCTTCACGACGTCATCGCCCAATACCGTCTTTTCCTGCGTCTGCAGCGTGAAAAAGTCGGCTGTGCCGAACGCGATGTCGTTCTTCAGTTCATAGATGCGAACGACGATCGGCGCGGCCCGACCGCGATCGTCGGGGTTGACGTCCGGTCGCGCGTTGACCGTCAGGTCAAACCGAACCGGCTCTTTGGGCTTCGGTTCGCCGCTCGCACAGGCCGCAAGAATCACGACGCTGGCGAGCGCGGCGGCAGTCAGGATCGAACGCATGCTGATTTCACCTCGAATGCAGCAAAAAGGCGCTGCGCGTGCGCCGAGACACCCATGCGCACACGCAACACCTCGCCGACTTACGCTTCCTTGTTGCCCTTGATGTCGAAGCCGGCCGTCACCGCGCCGCCGCTGCCGCCTTGCGCGTTCTGCACGACGTATTCCTGCTTCACTTTCGCGAACGACAACGCGACCGTCTCACGACTCTTCTCTGCGTCGCTTTTGCTGCCGGACGGCTTCACGCGTGTGACGATGACGTCGCTCATCGTGATCTTCAGGTACTCGAGCGGGTTGCCACCGGCCTTGCGCATCACGAGCGTCGCCTGATCGATATGCTTGCCGGTCAGCGCGTACTTCATCAGGTTCGGGCTCGCGCGATCGATGTTGTGTTCGAACGTCAGATCCTTGACCGTCGCCTTGCCCGCGCCGCCGCCGCTTCCGGCATGCATCGTCGATTCCTGGGTGATTTCCCAATCCCAGTTCAGGACTTCGATCTCGTCCTTGTGCTTGTCGTCGAGCGATTCACCGTTGATACCATCGATCTTCAGAAAAATGTCCTGCGCCATACGTAGTACTCCTTTACTTACGTGAGTAGAAAAAGGCCGTTCACCACAAAATGAAACGCTTGAATGTCCGGCCCGATGGGATGGGTTATCTTCCGCTTACGCCGCTTCCTTGATTGACGGAAGCTTCGTCACGAGCCGCAGCGAGACCGTCAGCCCTTCGAGCTGAAAGTGCGGACGCAGGAAGAATTTCGCCTGGTAATAGCCCGGGTTGCCCTCGACGTCTTCGACGAGGACTTCCGCCGCGGCGAGCGGTCGGCGCGCCTTGGTGTCCTGCGACGAGTTGGCGGGATCCGCGTCGACATAGTGCATGACCCACTCGTTCAGCCAGCGCTGCATGTCCTCGCGCTCCTTGAACGCGCCGATCTTGTCGCGCACGATGCACTTCAGGTAGTGCGCGAAGCGCGAGCAGGCAAACAGATACGGCAGGCGGGCCGACAGGTTCGCGTTGGCGGTCGCGTCCGGATCGTGATACTCGGCCGGCTTCTGCAACGACTGCGCGCCGATGAAGGTCGCGTGATCGGTGTTCTTGCGATGCACGAGCGGAATGAAACCGTTCTTGGACAGCTCGGCCTCGCGCCGATCCGAGATCGCGATCTCGGTCGGACATTTCATGTCGACGCCGCCGTCGTCGGTCGGGAACGTATGGCACGGCAGGCCCTCGACCGTACCGCCCGACTCGACGCCGCGAATCAGCGAGCACCAGCCGTACTGCTTGAACGAACGGTTGATGTTGACGCCCATTGCGTATGCCGCGTTCGCCCAGCCGTAGCGGCTGTGATCCGAGCCGTTGGTGTCTTCTTCGAAATCGAATTCGTCGACCGGATTGGTCTTGGCGCCATATGGCAGCCGTGCGAGGAAGCGCGGCATCGTCAGCCCGACATAACGAGCGTCTTCGGTATTGCGCAGCGAATTCCACGCCGCATATTCGAGGTTCTGCGTGAAAATCTTCGTCAGGTCGCGCGGGTTCGCCAGCTCCTGCCACGACTCCATCTGGAGCACCGACGGGCCGGCCCCCGTGATGAAAGGCGTGTGAGATGCTGCGGCGACCTTTGCGATCGAACCCAGCAGATCGACGTCGGGCGGCGTATGGTCGAAATAGTAGTCGGCGACGATGCAGCCGTACGGCTCGCCGCCGAGCTGGCCGTATTCCTGTTCATAGATCTGCTTGAAGAGCGGGCTTTGATCCCACGCCAATCCCTTGTACCGACGCATCGTACGGTGCAGCTCGGTCTTCGAGACGTCCAGGACGCGAATCTTGAGATGCTCGTCGGTTTCCGTATTCGACACGAGGTGGTTCAAGCCGCGCCAAGCCGATTCCAGCGCCTGGTAATCGTCGTGGTGCAGGATCAGATTGATCTGCTCGGAAAGCTTGTGGTCGATCTGCGCAATGATCGCCGCGATGCTCTTGTAGGCGTCGTCGCTGATGGTCGCGGTCTGCGCAAGCGCCTGCTCGGCGAGTGTCTGGACCGCGGATTCAACCGCCTCGCGGGCCTGGTCGGTCTTCGGACGGAATTCCTTTTCCAGCAATTGCGTGAAGTCGGATTGAGTGGCCGTCTGCGTTTGCGCGGCCTGTGCGTGTTGCTTCGCCATGGTGGTCATCCTCGATCGGTTCGTCGGTCAATTGGCTTCGTTCTGGTCGACGGCACCCGCTTCGTGATGCTCGGGCTTCGGCGCAGCAGCCAGCGATTTCAGGAGCGCCGGATCCTGCAGCAACTGCGTCACGAGCGCTTCGGCACCCGACTTGCCGTCCATGTAGGTTTGCAGGTTCGCCAATTGCGTACGAGCCTCCAGCAACTGGCGGAGCGGTTCGACCTTGCGTGCGATGGCGGCCGGGGAAAAGTCCTCCATGCTCTCGAAGGTCATGTCGACCATCATCTGGCCTTCGCCCGTGAGCGTATTCGGCACGGCAAATGCGACGCGCGGCCGAATGGCCTTCATCCGCTCATCGAAGTTGTCGATGTCGATTTCGAGGAATCGCCGGTCGGACACCGCCGGAAGCGGCTCGACCGGATGCTTGCCCGACAAGTCGGCCAGCACACCCATGACGAAAGGCAGCTCGACCTTCTTCTCCGAGCCGTAAACCTCGACGTCGTACTCGATCTGCACGCGCGGCGCACGATTGCGCGCAATGAATTTCTGCGAACTGCTGGAAGCGGACATGGACAGGTTCTCCTGAACGGTGGGAAATGGACGGCGCTTAGCCAAGCGGCTCGTCCAAGCGAGAAGGCATTGCATCGAAGGTCAGCGCCTGCGCGGGATCGGCGGCCGGGTCGGCAACACCGACCGCAATGCGCGCGAGCTCACCTTTCGACGCGAAGGCATCGAGCCAGAGCGCCGACAGGCGCGGCAGGATGTGTTGTTCGATGAAACCGATAAGGACGCGTGCACCGGTTTCCTGAACGAGACAGCGACCGACGATGTAGCCGACCACCGCATCGTCGAACGTGAGCGCGATGTCGTGAGCGTCGGACATCCGTTTCACGACGCGCCCCAGGTGCAAGCGCACGATGCGAGCGAGCGCGTCGTCGGCCAACGGCCGGTATGGCACCACCGTCACACGGCCGACGAAGGCCGCCGGGAAAGTTTTCAGCAACTCGGGAGCAAGCGCCTGCCGCAAGCCGTCCTGGTCCGGTGCGAGCGCGGGATCGGCACACAGGCTCGCGCTCAAGTCCGCGCCGACATTGCTCGTCAGCAGGATCGTCGTGTTGCGGAAATCGACATGGCGGCCGTCGCCGTCTTCCATGTAGCCCTTGTCGAACACCTGGAAGAACATTTCGTGCACATCGCCATGGGCCTTTTCGACCTCGTCGAGCAGGACGACCGAATACGGACGGCGGCGCACTGCTTCGGTCAGCACGCCACCCTCGCCATATCCGACGTAGCCCGGCGGCGCCCCCTTTAGCCCCGAAACGGTGTGCGCTTCCTGATACTCGCTCATGTTGACCGTGATCAGGTTTTGCTCGCCACCGTACAGGGCCTCGGCCAGCGCCAGCGCGGTTTCAGTCTTGCCGACGCCCGATGGGCCCGCGAGCAGGAACACGCCCAGCGGCTTTTTCGGATCGATCAGGCCGGCTCGTGCGGTCTGCACGCGTTCGCCGATCAGGCGCAGCGCGTCGGTCTGACCGACCACGCGCGCCTCCAGCGTTTCCGACAACCGACGCACTGCGTCGAGTTCGTCCGTGACCATGCGGCCGGCAGGGATACCCGTCCAGTCGGAAACAATCTCCGCGACGATTGCCGCATCGACCTCCGGAAACACGAGCGGCGCATCGCCCTGCAGCGTCAGCAACGCCTGTTCGAGTTCGCGGAGCTCTTCGCCCGATACCGGTTCGTGCGCCATATCGCCACGCACGGTTTCACGTGCGGCAAGCAATGCCTGCGCGGCCGCCGTCTGTTCACGCCAGCGGACCTCGACCGCAGCCTCGTCCGCTGCGAGCGCGGCGATGCGTTCGCACACGCTTTCCAACGCCTTGCCTACGCCCAGCCCGATACGAGCTTCCTGCGCGAGTAGCGCCTCTTCCGTGCGGACGGCAGCAAGCCGTTGACGTACATCGTCGAGCTCTCTCGGCGTGGCATGCTGAGACAGCGCCACGCGTGCGCACGCGGTGTCGAGCAAGCTGATCGCCTTGTCCGGCAATTGCCGCGACGGGATGTAACGGTGAGACAACGTCACTGCACCGCGAATCGCCTCGTCACGCACCACGACGCCGTGATGCGCCGAAAACGTTTGCACGAGCCCCCGCACCATGTCGACGGCAGCGGCCTCGGACGGCTCCGCGACCTGGAGCACCTGAAAGCGTCGCGTCAATGCGGGATCTTTCTCGATATGCCGCTTGTACTCGGCCCAGGTCGTCGCGCCAATCGTGCGCAGCGTGCCGCGCGCCAGCGCCGGCTTCAGGAGGTTGGCGGCGTCGCCCGTGCCGGCCTGGCCGCCCGCGCCGATCAGCGTGTGGATTTCGTCGATGAACAGGATGACCGGCACCGGCGACTTCACGGCCGCTTCGAGTAACGCCTTCAGTCGTGCCTCGAATTCCCCCTTCATGCTGGCGCCCGCCAGCAACGCGCCGACATCGAGGCTCAGCAGACGCACATCCGCAAGCTTCGGCGGCACGTTGCCCGATGCGATCGCACGCGCGAGCCCCTCCACCACGGCCGTCTTGCCGACTCCGGCTTCACCGGTCACCAACGGATTGTTTTGTCTACGGCGCAGCAACACGTCGATCATCGTGCGAATCTCGAGTTCGCGCCCGATGACCGGGTCGATCTCGCCGGCACGCGCACGCGCCGTCAGATCCGCGCAGTACTGATCGAGTGTGCCGCCCTTCGGCGTGGCCGGCATCGCACCGGACGCTTCGCCCGGCGTGGCAGGCAAATATTCGCTATGGTCATACGGGCCGTCGTCCGCTTCCGGCGAGCCGGCTATCCAGGCTGGCAGAACGTCGTCGACATCACCGACCGGGATTTTGCCGAACGCCGGAGAGATCTCAAGCATGACGCGCCGCAGTTCGGGTGTGGACACGAGTGCCGCGATCAGCCACGCGCCGCGCACGCGGCGATCGCCGTATTCGAGCGTCGCGAGCACCCAGGCACGCTCGATCGCCGATTCGATATGCCACGAAAAGTCGTTGATCGAGCTCGCGCCGGCGGGCAAGGCGGCCAGTGCCCGAGCGAGATCGCGCTCGAGCCCATCGCGATCGATCGCGGCGTGACGCACGATCCGTTGAAGATCGCCGTCCGGTTGTTGCAACAACTGGTGCAGCCAGTGAGCGAGCTCGACGAACGGATTCCCGCGCAGCTTGCAGAAATTCGTTGCTGACTCGATACCTCGGTAAAGCTGGACCCCGAGCTTACCGAATAGCGCTTGGCGAGAAATGGTCATGATGATCTTTGTTGTTGGCCGCAATGGTTCCAAGCACCATGCAGCATCTCTCAGGACTGCTATACAGACTTTCTTCCGGACGACCTCCGGAAATACTGACACGCCCCTCTCTATTCAATTCAATCGGCCAATCAAATAGAAGGCGCATTATCGGCACGAATTGCAACTTCCGTCAATGCGAAAAATCAGCAATATTTTCCAAGAACACCTCCAAATCTATTTTTCGCAAATCCCCATCACCCCACACACAACTTCAGGTCGATGCTCGACTGCGGGCCCAACCAATCACCCCAAACAACCGCGCACAAGTCGTTGTTATTTTGAGATAAATTCATTTTTCTCGAGAATTAACACTTATCAAGAAATCGATAATTTTTTGATTGCAAAGGCATTAAATTCATTTTGTGACTTTGTTTTACATTTCAAATTTCATCTCAAAAAACATTCGCACAAAGCCCGTCATCACGCTTATTTTTATCTCAATAAACAACCGGCTGAAACTCGTGGTTAAATTGGGGACTTCTCGTCATTGGACTTCCAGATGCGTTCCTTTCGTCTGCCGTGGCGTCGCCAATCGGATGTCTCGCACACCGGGCTGCCGCGTGGCAACAGTCATGCGCGATCCGGCCACGCCGTTGCTGCTGCAGCCACCGTGCCAGCAGACGATTCACTCGCGTCACCGTATGCCGACGACCTGCTCGGCCAGCTCGGGATCGGCGGCCTGGAGCGCGGCGCGCGACGTTCGGATCCTTCGTCTCACACTTCCATTGGCGCGCCCGACAGCACCGACGCGCTGATCGATACGTTGCACGCGCAGTATTGGCGCGCGCTGGCCGATCCCCACGCGTCGGTTACCGTGGAATGGGCGTCAACTGCAGGAGAGGCGGAGCCGATCACGCGCACGTCCGCGCCCGATTCGCAGGGCTGTCTGGATCCCCGTCGCGATCATGATTCGATCGAAGCGATGCTGCTTGGCGATCGCACGCTCGAGGACGTATTCGAGCGACTGGATGAGCACAGCGCCTCCTTGCCAGAAGACGAACCCGTTCCCGAGATCCTGCATCTGTTCGCGCCTTCCGATTTTCGAGCGGAGGCCGTGCAGCATCCCCCCGCGCTCACACGGCGCGAACACCACGTGTTGACTATGGACAGCCCGCTGTCCGCGCCCTTGCGCAAGGATGAAGATTGACCCGGCTTACCGCTTCCTGCCCGCCCCCACTCGCTCGTCTGGACAAGATCCCACTCAGCGAGCAGATCGAACAAGTGTCCGCGCGCCTGCGCGCGCAGCCGACCATCGCGTCTCATCGGTGGGCACTGTTTCAGTTGTTGTGCGTCATGGGTGAATGGCCCCGGGCAATCCAGCAGTTGCAGACATGGGCCATGCTCGAACCGACACACACTGCAACCGCGCAGGTCTATCGCGACCTGATCCGTGCCGAATGCCGGCGCAAGCAGGTGATCGAGGGGCTCGCGCAGCCAGGCTTCGTATTCGAGCAGCCGGCGTGGATCGACGGATTGTTGAACGCACTGCACCTGGCCGCCTCGGGACGGATCGCCGCAGCCGACGACGCGCGCGAAGCGGCCTTCGATGCCGCTCCGACCGTCGCTGTGCGTATCCCGCAGGGCTCGGCAGCCTGGATCGTCGATAGCGATTCCCGTTTCGGCCCCGTGTGCGAAATCATCGTGGCCGGGCACTATCGCTGGATTCCGTTCGCCGATCTGGCGTCGTGGCAAGTGTCGCCGCCGACGAAGGTCGTCGATCTGGTTTGGGCGCCGTGTACGTTCACGCTTGGCGATGGCGCCATCGCTCACGGCTTCATGCCGGCTCGATATCACGGTTCGGAGATTGGCAGCGACGCCGTTCGCATCGGGCGCGAAACGACCTGGCGGGAGCACAGCCGAACCGGTGTCACGGCGCTTGGCCAAAAGACCTGGTCAACGGATCGAGGTGACTTCGGACTGTTCGAACTGGCAACCGCGGAGTTCGGCACAGGTCTCGGAAGCAGCGCCTCGGTCGAAGAGCCGATCAATGAGTGAGAACAGGAAAGTGCCTAGGGCCACCGACTCGCTCGCCGTCCGCACGCCACGGCGCGCCAATACGCATTTGATGCCGACCTTGCTCGACCGCCTGCGTGACGATGCACCGCACCGAAGCACCGAAGCGCCGGAGGAATACACGGTCACCCGCAAACAGATGCGCGACATCGTTCAGCGCGATCTCGCGTACCTGCTGAACACAACGAGCATCGAGGATCAGATCGATCGGAGCCGTCATCCGCACGTCGCTGCGTCGACCTTGAACTTCGGCGTGCCGCCCCTTGCGGGCGCCTTCATCGCGTCACGTCATTGGAACGACGTCGAGCAGACGATCCGGCGGGCCATCACCGATTTCGAACCGCGGCTGATTCCGGATTCCCTTGTGGTCTCTCCCCGCACCGGCAGCGGCGACGCCAGCGAGCATCACAACGTCCTCGCGTTCGAGGTTCGCGGGCTGATCCACATGGATCCGTACCCACTCGAATTCATGGTGCAGAGTTCGCTGGATCTCGAGACCAGCGAGATCCGCATTACCGGCATGCGCACGGGTTAAGCACCCCACGCCACAACGACTACGAGACCGTTCCGATGGACCCGCGACTGCTCGACTACTACAACCAGGAACTCATCTACATGCGCGAACTCGCGACCGAATTCGCGCATGCACATCCGAAGATCGCCCGCCGTCTCGGTATGCAGGCCGGTGAAGTGGCGGATCCCTACGTCGAGCGCCTGATCGAGTCGTTCAGCTTCATGGCCGCTCGCATGCAGCTCAAGCTCGATGCGGAATTCCCGCGCTTTACCGAACGGTTGCTTGAAGTCGTTTACCCGAATTACGTCGCGCCCACGCCGTCGATTGCCGTTGCACGCCTGCATCCCGGGGGCACGGAGGGCAGCCTTGCCAACGGATATCGGATTGCGCGCGGCACCGCCTTTACGGCCCGCGTTCCCGATGGCGAAAGAACGGCGTGCCGATTCACGAGCGGGCAGGACGTGACGCTCTGGCCGCTGACGATCACCGAGGCCCGCTTGACGGGTGTTCCGCCGGACATCGCCGGCCTCGAGCGCTACGTGCCGCCCGATACGCAGGTGCGCGGCGCATTGCGGCTACGCCTGGCAACGACCGGTGACGTGCGAATTTCCGACCTGAAGGGGCTCGATCGACTTCCCGTCTACCTTGCCGGTGACGAGCAGGTTGCATCCCACCTGTTCGAATTGCTGCATGCCGGTGCCGTCGCGTCCGTGATCGGCGCGCCCGGCGAGTTCGGCATCCCGGGGCGTCCGCTCGCAGCGGTGACACGTAACGCAGTCGAGCATGAAGGGCTGCGCACCGACCAGAACCTGCTGCCGCTCACCTGGACGAAGTTCCATGGGCATAACCTGTTGCACGAGTATTTCGCGTGCCCGGCCCGATTCTGGTTCTTTGCGCTGAACGGGCTCGCCGAAGGCTTTTCGGCGGTGCACGGCCGCGAAGTCGAGATCGTCGTGTTGCTCGACCGCTCGCCGGCTCAACTGGCAAACCTCGTGGACGCTTCACGCTTCGCGCTGTTCTGCACACCCGTCATCAACTTGTTCAGCAAGCATACCGACCGGATCGAGATCACGCCGCGAGAAACCGAGTTTCACCTGGTGCCGGCACGGCTCGCACCGCTCGACTACGAGGTGTTTTCGGTGGAGGCCGTGTACGGCCGCGTGGCCTCGACGTCCGCCGAACTCACTTTCCGCCCGCTCTACCAAACGCTGAACAACGACGAAGGCAATCACGGTCGCTACTTCTCCGCGCGGCGCGAGCGACGCCTCGTGTCCGATTCGGCTCGTCGTTACGGTACACGCACGCCTTACATCGGCACGGAAGTGTTTCTCTCCCTCGTCGATCAAAACGAGGCCCCCTATAACGAAAACATCCGCTACCTGTCGGTCGATGCACTGCTGACAAATCGCGATCTGGCTACGCTCGTGCCACGCAACGGTATCGACGACCTGGACACGGCCGAATCCGCGCCGGTCGCGAGCATTGGCCTCATCCGCGCGCCCAGCCCTCCGCTACCGCCCCACGCGGAGCGGGAAATGGCATGGCGCCTGATCCGCCAGCTCAATTTCAACTACCTGCCACTCGACGATTTCGATCACCGTGAAGGGGGGCAAGGGCTGCGCGATCTGCTCCGCCTGTACGTCGCGGACGGCGATTCCGGACAAGGCCGGCAAGTCGAAAGCCTCGTCGGCGTAAGGACGCGCCCCGTGACCCGCAAGCTGCCGGGAATCGGTCCGATGACATTCGGGCGCGGTATCGAGTGCACACTGACCGTCGACGAGACGGACTTCTCGGGCGTGAGCCCTTACCTGTTCGGTGTGGTCCTCGAACATTGGCTCGCGCGGCACGTATCGATCAACAGCTTCACGCAAACCGAACTGCATTCGATGCAGCGAGGTCGCATCGCACGCTGGCCGGTGCGCACGGGCACACGCGGAGTGCTGTGATGAAGCGCGCCACGCTGCCCGCGCAGCTTCGCCACAGCATGCTGTCGCCTGAGCAGCTCGAACGCTTGCAGGCCGAGCCCTGGCGGTTCGGGTTTCTGTCGCTCTTGCGCCGCATCGGCGCGAACCCCGCCATCGATCCGATCGGCACGGCACGCCGGCCAGGCTCGGAACCATTACGGCTTGGCCAGCAACCGAGCCTCGCCTTTGCCCCGCGAGAAGTCGCAAGCGCGGAACAATCCGCGGGGCGGTTGAAGGTGCGACTTTTCAGTCTCGGGATGCTCGGTCCCCATGGTCCGCTCCCGATCCACTTCACCGAAATCGCGAAGGATCGCCAAGAGAGCCGGCGCGACACGACGACCGTCGATTTTTTCGACATCTTCCATCATCGCTACTTCACGCTGTTCTATCGCGCGTGGGCGTCGGCTCAATCAGCCGCCGGACTCGATCGAACGCAAAACGAGCGATTTTCGTTCTACATCGCGAGCCTCGCGGGACTGGACATCGGCGAGATTTCCAGGCGCCCGTTGCCCTCGCACGCGCGCCTCGCCGCCGCG
The DNA here is from genome assembly GCF_001521985.1 of Burkholderia sp. RF4-BP95. NCBI lineage: Bacteria > Pseudomonadati > Pseudomonadota > Betaproteobacteria > Burkholderiales > Burkholderiaceae > Burkholderia > Burkholderia sp. RF4-BP95. The sequence goes on from NZ_LOSX01000087.1 coordinate 144,313, forward strand.
GCGCATCTCGTACGCGAATCGCGCAATCCCGACGGCCTGCGCGCGACGCTCGAGCACTACTTCGGCGTGCCGGTCGCGGTTGAAGAGAACGTGTTCCACTGGATCGAAATCGACCCGGCCGACTGCGGCCGAATGGGCCGCCCGGGTGCTGCCGCGACGATGGGACAAGGCGCCATGCTCGGACGTGTCGCGCCAGACCGTCAGCACCGCTTTCGAATCATCATCGGCCCGCTCGATCTGGACGCCTATCTGCGCTTCACGCCTCAAGGCGAGGATCTGCCACAGCTCGTCGAATGGGTGCGGGCGTTCGTCGGCTACGAACTGGAATGGGAACTCGAGTTGCGTATCAAGCCGGAGAGTGCGCCACCGGCGGTGATGGGCGGCCAACAACGCATGGGCTGGTCCGGATGGCTCGGCCGCCCGGACCAGCGCAAACCCATTACCGGCATGCGGTTCGAACCCGAACGTTACGCGCGTCATTTCGATCGCCGCCCGACAAGCCCTGGAACCGACCGACCATGAGCAAGAAGCAATCGCCCACCCCCGCGAAGCCGAGCCGCCCCTCCGCGATCGACGCCACGCACTTCGACTGGCTGTTGCCGGTAAGCGACGACGCACCGTGCGGCTCGGATCTCGAGTATGACCACGATTTCGTGGTGCTTTTCGCTGACGCGGCATCCAGGCCGGATGTGCAGTACGGCGCGTTTGTCGGATCGCCTGAACCGCTCAACTGGAGCGAGCTCGAGCGCAACTGCCGACGGCTGATGCTGCGCACGAAGGATATCCGTGTCGCGGTGCTCTACGCCCGTTGTCGCACGCGCCTCGGCGGTCCGTCGGGATTGGCGGAGGGAACGGGGCTGCTCGCTGCATGGCTGCAGGCATTTCCCGACAGCGTTCACCCCCAGGCAAGCACGGACGATGATCGCGGCGCCGCGCTGGAAATGCGAATGAATGCCCTGCAGGCGATGACGGATCCCGACGGATTGCTTGCCGACGTCCGGGAGATCGTGCTGATGAAGTCGACCGCCACGCGCCTGCAGATGCGGGATGTCGAACGCGCTTTCGCCCATCCGCGTTCGGCGGATGCGCTCGCACCGGATTCAGTCATCCAGCAGTTGCGTGATCTGCGGGCGCAACAGCCGGACATGATGAACGCGTTCGATGAAACGATCTCGAATCTTGCCGCGATCGACATCTGGGGAGCGACTCATCTCGACACGTATCTGCCCGACCTTTCGCCATTGATTCGATTGCTTCAACTGTTGAATGTCGCGGGCACGCACGTCGAGGCAACTTCGGACGTCGAACATGTTTTCGTTGATGACATTGACGGCCAGAATCGAGACGGTGTGCAGCCCGACGGAGAATTCACGTCAATTTCTCCGGATAACGAATTGAACTCGGGCGCAAACGCACCGCATGCTGCTCCTTGCATCGAACCGGTGCCGATGACCCGCCACGAGGCGCTGGCTCTGATCAATACGGCGCGCCGGTGGTTCGAAACGAACGAACCAAGCAGCCCGATCCCGGTATTGCTGAAGCGGGCCGAACAGTTCGTTGGCAAACGCTACGTCGAGGTGGTCAACGCGATTCCGGGTGATCTTCTTGCACAATGGGACCAGATGGATAGCGTGGAATAGCGTCGGAGGCGCCGGCCACCTGCGTCACGCCCGCGCTGCGTGCACCCGCACCAGCGCAGCGAGCGCCTCCTCCGGTGTCGTCGTGCCATACACGCGCTCCGACACACCAGCCTCGACGTCGATCTGCCCCGCGTTGTGCACGTCGTACAGATCGACGATCAGTTGCGCATGTCGCTCACTAAGGCCCGCGCGCAGCAGCGTCGCGGTCCATGCGTCGCGCGGCAGTTCGCGCGCGACGATCTCGCGGTCCGCGGCTGCGCCGAGCGTCTCCGCGATGTCTCGCACGCTCACGCGCCGCGGGCCCTCGATGCTGACGATGCGCGGCCCATTGCCGGTCTCTGCGGCATCGAGCAGCAGCCGCGCCGCCGCGACGCCCACGTCGGGCGCCCATACCGTCGGAAACACCTTGTCGACCGGATGGTGAAAACTCGGCAGCACGCCGGTTGCAAGCGCGACCGGCAACACGCGAGTCCAGTTCTGCAGATGTTCTGCCGAGCGCAACAGCGTCAGCCGGGTCGGGACCGTCTTCAACCTCTCTTCCAGCAGATGAAACGACCGCGTGATGCCCGTGTTGCCGGCAAGTTCCGCGCCATAGTCCGACAGCGCGAGCAACGCCGGCGGCGGATTCGCGGCGAGTGCGCCGGTCACGACGTCGAGCGTGCGCGCCATCGTCGCGGCCGGGTCGCCGTCGGCGACGGGCACCGGACACAGCATCTGCACGGCTTGCGCGCCGTCGATCGCCGTGGCGATCGCACCTGCATCCGTCAGGTCGGCGATCGCCACTTCGCAGCCGAGTTGCGCGAAACGTTCGCGATGGCGTGCGTCGCGCAGCACGGCGCGCACGGGATGGCCTGCGTGGCGCAGGGTCGTCACGGTCGACGAGCCGACGTTGCCTGATGCTCCGAAAATCACGAACACGATCCGCTCCTGGAGGATGAAGGTGCAGTGATTGTCGGCGTGCGCGAACGGGAAGGCGCGCAGGCGCGGATGATGCGAACAGGAAAGGATGACGGGATGCGGGGCCGCACACGGATCGCACGGCCCACCGGTTCGTCAGCGGCTATCGATCCGACGCCGACGCATCGTCCTCGCCGTCATAAGCCAGCCGGAGCCCGCCCCGCGCCCCGGACCGCGCGACCTCCGTCGGCGTCGCGCCCAGCACGCGACTCATCCAGTTCGCCATATGGCTCTGATGGGCGAACCCGGCTTCGAGCGCGATCTGGCTGATGCTGAGCCGGCCTTCGAGCAGCAACGCCTTCGCACGCTCGACCCGGCGCCGCACCACGTACTGATGCACCGGCATCCCGAGCGTCTCGCGAAACAGCACCTTGAAATGCGGCACGCTGATCGACACGAGCGCCGCAAGCTCGGCAAGCGTCATGCGGCGTTCGAGGTTGGCCTCGACATAGTCGATCACGCGCGCCGCCGCCTTCGGCGCGAGCGTCCGCCGGCGCTCGCGGAACACGGGCTGGCCATCGACCAGTCGCGCGACGAGCGCCGTGCACAGGCTCTCCGCATAGAGCGGGTCGGACGCGTCTTCCGCCTCGAGTTCGGCGGCCATTGCCCATGCGATGTGTTGCAGGCGCGGATCGCGCACCTGCAGCCGCCGGCGGATCTGCGCCTGCGACGGCTTCAGCTCGAGTTGCTCGAACGTGCGCCGCACGAACGTGTCGCTGAGCATGACGTGCAGGATCCGGCAGTCGGCGCTGTCCGTCCATTGGCCCGGCAGGCCGGCGGGAATCACGTCGATGTCGCCGTGCGCCTGGATGCGCGACACGCGCTGGCCATCGCACACGCAATCAGCGCGCACGGGCGAGCCGATATGCACGCCGATGCGGTGATGATCGGCCGCCGGAATCCGGTACGTACCCGCGCGAATCTCCAGCAGCGACGCGCCGAAGCCGCGCCAGCCGAGCCCGCGGCTGGAGCGCAGGCTGACCGGCACGCCATTGTCGGTCGGCGCGGCGAGAATCGGATCGCTCATGGTTCTTCTCCACCAGATCGTGGGTCGAACGCGCATTGTGACGCTTTTTCCGGCCGTTTGCCGGGCGCGCGCCGCCATTCCCGCAACGAGCAGAAAAAGATCATCCGTTCCTGCTCCGCCGCATCCTTGCGTGCGCGCCGACGGGCGCCGCGGCGCTTACGATGGGCTTCATCCGACACCTACGGAGACCGTCATGCCCCATTCCTGCCTATTGCGCGCGGCGTTCATTCCCTCTTCGCCGTCCCGGACAACCCACCGTCCCGACGGCCCCGCTCCCCGCAACGACCGGATCGCCTTCGCCGCGCGATGCCTGCGCATGCTCGGCTGGTACCGCCTCGAACGGCTGCTCGCGTCGATTCCCGACAGCAACGACGACTTCGGGCTCGTTTGACCGACGGCACGCACGGCTCGCACACGCCGCCCGCGTCCCGGCGTGCGCCTACTTGCGCCGCCGCTCGTGCGGCGCGACCGTCGCGCCGTCGATCACCGGCGCGCCCTGCTTGATCAGGAAGTCGCGAAACAACCCCGTCACCTGTGAGATCCGCCGGTCGGCGAGCGTGACCACATACCATTCGCGCTCGATCGGGTTGCCCGGAAACGGCAGTTGCCCGAGCAGCCCCGTGCGCAACTCGAGTGCACACGCGTGCAACGACAGGAACGCGACGCCGAGCCCCGCTTCGGCCATCTGCTTGATCGCCTCGTTGCTCGACAGTTCGGAGCCCACATGGAAACGGTAGCCGGCCGTCTTGAACAGGCTCTCGACGGTCGAGCGCGTGCCCGCGCCGCGTTCGCGCACGAGCAGGTGCGCGGATTCGAGATCCTTCAGCGCGACGCGCTTGCGCTGCATCAGCGGATGGCCCGGCGCCGCGACGAACACCATCGGATGCTTCGCGAACTCGACCGCGTGCGTGCGCAGCTCCTTCGGTGCGCTGCCCATCACCGCGAGATCGATTTCATGCGTCGCGAGCATGCGGATGATGTCGTCGCGATTGCCGACCTTGAAATAGGTCTTCACGTGCGGTCGCGTCGCGGTGAATTTCACCAGCAGCGGTGGAATCAGATACTCGGCCGTCGTGATCGCGCCGATCCGCAGCGTGCCGCCGAGGTCGCCCGTCAGCGCGGCCACTTCGTCGCCGGCCTCGCTCCATAGATGCAGGATCTCGCGCGCATAGCGCGCCACGATTTCACCGGCGGCGGTCAGCTGCACGCCGCGCCCCACCCGCTGCAGCAACGCGGCGCCTACCGCCTCCTCGAGCAGGCGAACCTGCAGCGACACGGCCGGCTGCGTCAGGTTCAGCTCCTCGGCCGCGCGCGACACGCTGCCGAGCCGCGCGATCATGTCCAGCGCCTTGAGCTGCCGGAACGTCGCGGTCTTTCCTATAAGTGAATACATATGAGTCGCTTATAAACATTAAATTGTTCGCGTAGGTTCAAAACTATATCGTCGGTTCTTGAGCAATGTCATCCGAATCGTCATCAGCGGGAGCCACAACATGGACCACATCACGCCTACCCTTGCAACGGATCGCGCACCGCGCGTGCCGCGCATCGTGATCGTCGGCGGCGGCGCCGGCGGCCTGCAACTCGCCACGCGCCTCGGCGACACGGTCGGCCGCCGCGGGCAAGCCGACGTCGTGCTCGTCGACCGCTACCCGACGCACTTCTGGAAGCCGCTGCTGCACGAAGCCGCATCCGGCCATCGCGATCCGGCCTCGCACACGATCGAATACGCGGCGCAGGCGAAGCGCCACGGCTTCCGCTTCGTGCAGGGCGCGTTGCAGCAGGTCGACCGCGCGGCACGCACGGCGACGATCGCGCCGGTGCAGGACGCGGACGGCACGGAGATCCTGCCGCAACGCGAGCTCGGCTACGACGATCTGGTGCTGGCCGTCGGCAGCGTGACGAACTTCTTCAACGTGCCGGGCGCCGCGCGGCACGCGCTACCGCTCGAAAATCTCGACCAGGCCGAGGATTTCCGCCGCAAGTTCCTGGCCGCCTGCACGAAGGCGAACCACCTGGCCGAGCAGCAGCCGGCGCACCGCGCGGCACCGATCTGCATCAACGTGATCGGCGCGGGCGCGACGGGTGTCGAACTGGCCGCGGCGCTGCGCCACGCGATCCAGCAGCTGACGACGTATCGCTTCAAGGCGCTGGTGTCCGCGCGCGACGTGCATATCCGGCTGATCGAAGGCGGCCCGCGCATCCTGCCGGCGCTCGACGCAAGGCTGTCGGCCAGGATGCACGCGCAATTGCGCACGCTGAACGTCGACGTGCTGACGGATACACGCGTCGCGGAAGTGGGCGCGGACGCGGTCATGACCGCAACGGGCGAGCGGCTTGCGAGCGACATCACGATCTGGGCGGCCGGCGTCGCGGGCCCCGCGATCCTGCGGGAACTGGGCGACATCGCGCTCAACCGTTCGAACCAGGTGATCGTGACCGACACGCTGCAGACGCCCGACGATCCGCACGTGTATGCGTTCGGCGACTGCGCTGCATGCCCGTCGGCCGATGCGAGCGGTTTCCTGCCGCCGCGCGCGCAGGTCGCGCACCAGCAGGCCGTGTATCTAGGCGATGCGCTCGCACGGCGCCTCGCCGGCAAGCCGGTGTCGGGCTTCACGTTCCGCGATGCGGGCACCGTCGTGTCGCTCGGCCAAGCGGGCGCCGTGTATCAGGCCGACCTCGGTGTGCGTTCGCGCTCGCTGATCGTCGACGGGCTCGCCGCGATCGGGCTGTACAAGTTCCTGTACCGCAAGCATCTGTTCAGCGTGTACGGACTGAAGCGCGCGCTGTTCCAGTCGCTGAGCCACTGGCTGCAAAGCCGCAACCAGCCGTCGATCAAGCTGCACTGATCGCCGACCGCCACGCGGCATCGCAAGACGGCGTATCGGGCGCATCTCGCCCGATACGCCGTTTTTTCATCTGCACACATCGGGTGCATTCATTTCGTGCGCGCCTTTGGTGCATCACGTCGAAGCGCGTCGATACGATGCAGATCATCCGGAAAACACGCCCTCACATGCATCCCGCGCCAGCGCTGGCTCACCGCCCCATTCATTAGTCGAATCGTATGAGTCGGATATAAATATTAATTGGTCGCATATTCCGGATCGACGCTAAGGTGTGCGGCATTCCCGTCCGCGAACGGATCGTCACGTCTCAGGAGAGGAATCACCGTGGTCATCGAAGCCATCGTCACCCGTCTCGACGCCGCATTCGCTCAGATCGAAGCGACACCGGATTCCCACGAATCGCGCAACCAGCGCGATGCGATCATCCAGTGGCTCGACAGCGCGTCGGAGCAGGGATATCGACTCGGTCTCGTCACGACGCTGCCTGCCGCCCGGCTCAGCGACATGTTCGAAGGCCAGTTCGGCCGCGCGAACCTCGACCGCTTCTCGGTCGTCGTGACCGACGCTCATCAGCAGGACTCCGTAGCAAATCAGCATCCGTTCGACGTCGCGCTGCAGGCGCTGGGCGTGCCGCCCGAGCGCGCGGTGGCCGTCGCGAGCAGCGAACCGGAACGCCGCGAAGCCGAGACGTTCGGCCTGTCGCGTTGCGTGCGCATCACCGACACGATACGCTCGATCGCATCGTCAGACCTGCACTGACCTGAGCACCTGCATACGCGCATCGGAACGGCTCGCGGTTCATCGTGAAGATGCTGCACAACGCACGCGAGTCGGATTTTCAGGCAGCGTGCGACGGCGCGACGATTGCCGCGCGAAGCCACGTCTACGATTGCGGGAAATTGAAGTGCTGCTACGGCTGTCCGTGACGCGTCGTCAGTCCACCGGGTAATCGAGATCGTGCCAGCGCTTCGCCGATTTCCCACCCGAGCCGAGGTGACCGCCGGGGAAGCGCATCACGGCAATCGCGTGAAGCGCCTTCTCGTCGAGCGCGGCGTCGCCGCAACTGCGCCTGACCTTGAGATCGCGGACACGCCCGTGCTCGTCGAGCCAGACACGCACGATCACGCGCCTTCTCGACGTGCCGTTCTGCACGCCGCGTGACAGCAGGCGGTCCATCAGCGACATGAGATTCTCCGTGAAGGTCGAATGCGTCGGTCATCGCGGCGTCAATGCTGGACGGCCGCGGTTTTGTGCGCCGTCCGCACGGCCTTCGGCTTCGCGACGACGGGCGCCTTCGGATCGATGCCGACCGCATGCTCGACCTTGCGGGTCTTCGCGGGCGCCGCGTGCGCCTTCGACACGGGTTTCGCGTCGGCGTGCACCGCGGCCGGCGCATTCGACCGCGAAGAGCCGGTTTGCCGCCCCGGCTTCACGGCCGTCACACCGCTCGCCGCCACGGGCGAATGCTTGATCTGATGTGCGTATTCCTTGACGTCGTGGTCGCTCATCCACGATTCCGTATAGGCCGCCGACGCGGGCTGCGACAGGTTGAGATACGCGACCGATGCGACGAGAAAGGCACGAATTTGCGTGCGACGATTGAATGCGGTAATGACGAATGCTCCTTGCGAACTGGCTCGACGCCCGGTATCGGCGCCGTCGTGGCGGCACGATAAATGAGCGCATTCGGCATCGCAAGCGTCTGACGGGTGATCCAAACGATTCTTGACGTTTGAACGATCGATCCGGTGCGCGAGACCGCTCACGCAGCGCGTTCGACCGCGTCGGACATGCTGATGTCGTCGCGCCTGCGGGGCCTCGGCGGCTTGCCGAACTTGGGCCCGCCGGCGGTGTCGAACGTGCATCGCCGGAGAATCACATGAAACGCGCCGCTCCTTTCGCCATCCTGATCCTGCTTGCCGCCGTCGGCTTGCCGGCGGTCGCCGGCGCCGCGACGGACAATGCCGCCGCGCCGGTTGCGCAGCAGGCGAGAAACTGCGTGCCGTCCTCGACGTCCGCCGGCACCGCGCCCGGCTCCCGCGCCGCACCAAAGGCGCCGCCGATCCGCATCTGCGTCGGCGATTCCGATACGCAGCTGAACCTGCCGTGGTTCCTGACCGACGTCCTTACCGCCGTGGACACGCATCAATCGCCCCGCGACCTGCTCCACAAGATGCGCAACGACTTCTGAAGCACGGCCGCCGGAAATGACGCGCGGCGCAAATATTTCTCCACGAGCATCAATCTCGATATTTATCTACATTTTGGATAGCAATATTTCGTAATAAGGTGGGACACGCCTTATACTTGCCGCGCACCATCCTCGTGCCAAGAGACGGTGACTTCTGTCCCGGCTGCATACCGATGCGGCCGGGTTTTTTTTGGGCGTGCGATACCGATATACATGCGTTGTCGATGTATGTTACGAGAAAGCGCCTCGAATCCTGTGCCCGCCGCGCTGTCGCTTCGTGCGTTTCGCGAGCGTAGAATCGATTTGCGTCCCGATATGGGCGCGAGCCGCGGTGCCCCGGCCAGGCACGGCGAATGCCTCGCGCCAAGCCATCGACCGGTTCGACCTGCATTCACATGCGAACAACAACAAGTACGACCCGAGGACCCGCCGCGCACGCACCGCGCCCGAAGCCCGCGTTCCAGCGCAGCGGCGCGTGGCCGCATGTCGTCTTTCCCGGCGCCCTGATCGTCTGCATTCTCGTGTTCATGCTGGCGCTCGTCGTTGCAGGGCGCCTCGCGCGCGACTCGATTGCACGGCACGAACGCGACGTCGCGAACGACATCGTGATATCGGTCGACCGCATCCTCGACGGGATTCGCTCGCGGCACCCGAATGAGTTGAACGCGCTGGTCGGGCGGCCCTGCACGACGATCTTCAGGACGCTCGCCGAAGTGGGCACTCACCTGCGCTATCTTCGGGCCGTCGGGCTGGCGAACGGCGGTCGCGTCACGTGTTCGTCGGCGCTGGGCGCGATCGACGTCCCGCTCGACGCGTACATTCACGCGCCCGCGCCGGGGATGACGGCCATCACGCTGCTTCGGCAGACGCCGTTTCAGCAACACGTTCCGGTGCTGGCGGCGTTTCGCGCGACCGCGCCCAACTCCGGCGTCCTTTATGTGGTCGAGGGCGACTATGTGGCGGACATGCTCGCGCACGGGACCCGCTTCGGGGCGGAAACGGCCACGCTGTCGATCGAGGGCGCGGGCAGCATCGATCAGCATGGCGCGTTCGTGCCGTCATTCGGCGCGGCGCCGGCCACCGGCAGCAAGATCGCGTCGAACGCCTGGCCGTTCACGGTCTCGGTCACCTCGGCGGAACCGTACGTTTCGCAGGTGCAGCGGCGCTACCGACTCATCTGCCTGACGATCGCGCTGCTGGTCAACGGCCTCGTCGCGGCCGCGTACCTGCTCGCAATAGCGCCGCGCCGGCTGTTGCTGAAGGCCGTTCGCAATGCGCTGAAGCGCAACGAATTTCATGTCGTCTACCAGCCGATCGTCGACGTCGAAACGCGACGGACCGTCGGCGTCGAGGCGCTGCTGCGCTGGCACCATCCGAAATGGGGGGCCATCAGTCCGGCCGTGTTCGTGCCGCAGGTCGAGTCGAGTGCGGTCCTGCCGAAGGTGACCGAGTTCGTGCTTCGGACGGCCGTATCGGAGCTGACCGCACTCGCGCCGTCGATGCCGCTGCGCATCGCGATCAACGTCGCGCCGAAGGATCTCGAACGCGCCCGCTTCGTGTCCGTCGTCGAAGACACGATCGGCCGGCTTCCACCGCGTTGCACGCTGGTGCTCGAAGTGACCGAGCGCATCCTGCTCGAGAAGAATCCGCGCACCACCGAGATGTTCGCCACGCTGCGCGCGAAAGGCGCGAAGTTCGCGATCGACGACTTCGGCACGCATCACAGCAACCTCGACATGCTGTCGCGCTTTCCGTTCGACTACGTGAAGATCGATCGACAGTTCATCTCGCAGCTCACGACGGGCAACGCGAAACTGATCGAAGGGATCGCGGCGGTCGCCCATCACTACGGCCTTAAGATCATTGCCGAGGGCGTGGAGACGGAAGAGCAGCATCGCGCGCTGCATGCGGTCGGGATTCAGTACGCGCAGGGTTATCTGTATCAGCGGCCACGGCGAGCGGAACACCTGAAGCGGAACTTCGCGCCGATGCCGGCTTGAGTGCCGCAGCGGCGCGGCACGCTCGGCAGACGAATACGTGACGCAAACGCGTCGTCCGGTCTGCACGCGGTCGATGCGCTGCGTGGCGGATCGCGCGGCGGCTTCCTGCCACCTGATGCCATCGACGCGCCCTTCGGCGGGAACCGCGCGAGAGGCGCTAAAATCCGCCGCCTGGGCATCCACGACGAGCAAGCGTTTTGACGGCGTTCGAGCAGGGTTTCATCCTCACCCGCCACTGGCGGGACACCGCATCCGGCATCGAGATCGAGTTCTGGCTGGCAACCGAACACGGTCCGCGCCGCGTGCGGCTGCGCCCGCAGGAAGCCGTCGCGTTCGTGCCGGCCGAGCAGCAGGCGCTCGCCGAACGCGCGCTCGCCGGCGAACGCGATGCCGAACTGCGCCCGCTCGCGCTGCGCGACTTCCGGCAGCGCGCGGTGGCCGGCCTCTACTGCCGTCGCTACCGCCACCTGTCCGGCCTCCAGAAACGCCTCGCCGCGGCCGGCGTCGACGTCTACGAAGCCGACGTGCAGCCGCCCGATCGCTACGCGATGGAGCGCTTCATCACCGCACCCGTGCTGTTTCGCGGCACGGCCGGCCGCGACGGCACGCTGACCGACGCCGAACTGAAACCCGCGACCGACTATCGGCCGACACTGCGCTGCGTGTCGCTCGACATCGAGACGAGCGTCCACGGCGAGCTGTATTCGATCGCGCTCGAAGGCTGCGGACAGCGACAGGTCTACATGCTCGGCCCGCCGAACGGCGACGCGCCGGCCATCGACTTCCGCCTTGACTACTGCGACAGCCGGGCCGAGATCCTCACACGCCTCAACGACTGGTTCGATGAACACGATTCCGATGCGGTGATCGGCTGGAACCTCGTGCAGTTCGACCTGCGCATCCTGCATGCGCATTCGGAGCAATACGGCGTACCGCTGAAGCTCGGCCGCGGCGGCAGCGTGCTCGAGTGGCGCGCGCACGGCCAGCAGCCCGACCATTTCTTCGCGGGCGCGGCCGGCCGCCTGATCCTCGACGGCATCGACATGCTGAAATCGGCGACGTGGACGTTCCCGTCGTTCAGCCTCGAATACGTGTCGCAGTCGCTGCTCGGCGAAGGCAAGTCGATCGACAACCCGTATCAGCGGATGGACGAGATCCAGCGCCGCTTCGATCACGACAAGCCCGCGCTCGCGCGCTACAACCTGAAGGACTGCGAACTCGTCACGCGCATCTTCGACAAGGCCGACCTGCTGTCCTTCGCGCTCGAACGCGCGACCGTCACGGGCCTCGCGGCCGATCGCACCGGCGGCTCGGTCGCCGCGTTCACGCACCTGTACCTGCCGCGCATGCACCGGCTCGGCTACGTCGCGCCGAACCTCGGCGACGTGACGGGCCAGAACAGCCCCGGCGGCTTCGTGATGGATTCGCGGCCCGGGCTGTACGACTCGGTGCTCGTATTCGACTACAAGAGCCTTTATCCGTCGATCATCCGCACGTTCCTGATCGACCCGGTCGGGTTGATCGAGGGGCTCGCGCATCCGGGCGACGACATGTCGGTGCCGGGCTTTCTCGGCGCGCGCTTCTCGCGCACCGCGCATTGCCTGCCCGACATCGTGCGGCGCGTGTCGGAAGGCCGCGACGAAGCGAAACGCCAGCGCAACGCACCGCTGTCGCAGGCGCTGAAGATCATCATGAATTCGTTCTACGGCGTGCTCGGTTCGACCGGCTGCCGGTTCTTCGATCCGCGCCTCGCGTCGTCGATCACGATGCGCGGCCACGAGATCATGCATCGCACGCGCGAGCTGATCGAGGCGCAGGGCTACGAAGTCATCTACGGCGATACCGATTCGACCTTCGTCTGGCTCGGGCGCGAGCACGACGACGACGCGGCCGCCGCCAAGGGCCGCGCGCTCGTCGACCACGTGAACCGCTGGTGGCAGGCGCACCTGCGCGATCGCTTCGGGCTGGAAAGCGCGCTCGAACTGCAGTACGAGCGGCATTACCGGCGCTTCCTGATGCCGACCGTGCGCGGCGCGGAGGAAGGCAGCAAGAAGCGCTACGCGGGCCTCGCGCTCGCGGCGAACGGCGGCGAGGACCTCGTGTTCAAAGGGCTCGAAACCGTGCGCACCGACTGGACGCCGCTCGCGCAGGCATTCCAGCGCGAACTGTACCGGCGCGTGTTCAAGCGCGAGCCGTACCAGGATTTCATTCGCGACTACGTGCGCCGCACGCTGGCCGGCGAATACGACGCGCAACTCATCTATCGCAAGCGCGTGCGCCGGCCGTTGAGCGAATATCAGCGCAACGTGCCGCCGCACGTGCGCGCCGCGCGGATCGCCGACGAATTCAACCAGGCGCGCGGTCGGCCGCTGCAATACCAGCGCGGCGGTTGGATCAGCTACGTGATGACGACGGCCGGCCCGGAGCCGCTCGAAACGATGCGCTCGCCGATCGACTACGCGTTCTACGTGAGCCGTCAGTTGCAGCCGGTCGCCGATGCGATCCTGCCCTTTCTGCGCGACGATTTCGAACGCGTGATCTCGGGGCAGGGGCAGTTGTTCTGAGCTTGCCGCACGGCGTGCACGGCTTCCCGAGCCGTCCGTCTCGCCGCCGGCCACGGAGATGCCGGCTAAAATACCGGCCTGCCGCGCCCCCTTGCCGCGGCCGGAGGAGATTCATCATGACCGCACGTCGCGGTGCCGCGGTCGCCATCGCGCCCGGTCACGAGACAGCCAGCCTGTCGAAAGCCCAGCGAACCTTCAATACGCTCGTCGAGCACATCGAAAAGCGGCGCGAGCGGCTCGGCGCGTGGGAAGCCGTGATGCCGGCGTTCCAGAAGAAGTTCGTCGACGGGCTGTTGCCGCTCGAACAGGAAGCGACGGCGCTGCGGATCCGGCTGATTCATCTGCTCGACGACACGTTCCTGCGAAAAGGCTTGAGCAAGGCCGAGCAGCGCATGCTGTCCGACCTGATCGCCGACATGGCGCGCGACCTGCTGAACGTCAGCGACGACGCGGCGTTGAAGGTCATTTTCAACCGGCACGCGGAATCGGCGCGCGTCGGCAACGTCGCGGCCGAGCCCGAGCCGACGGAACGGGAGCGGGAGCCTCAACCGCAATCGCAACCGGCTGAGGATCTCGACTCACTGTCGCCCGACGAACTCGCCGAGCGGATGCAGGCCGAACTCGACGCACAGTTCGAGCGCGACATGGCCGCTCACGCAGCCCGCGAGGCCCAGCGCGCAAAACGCAAGAAATCGCCGAAGCAGTCGGCCGCGCAGGCCAGAATCGAGGCCGAGCAGGCCGAATCGAGCAAATCGATCCGCGAGATCTATCGCAAGCTCGCGAGCGCGCTGCACCCCGATCGCGAAACCGATCCGCAGGAACAGCAACGCAAGACCGCGCTGATGCAGCGGGTCAACCGCGCTTACGAGAAGGGCAACCTGCTGCAACTGCTGGAACTGCAGCTGGAGATCGAACAGATCGATCGGCGCGCGATCGACGGCCTCGGCGAAGCGCGGCTCACGCGCTACAACGGCATCCTCGAGGAACAACTGCGCGAACTCGATCAGGAGATCCGGCACGTCGAGAACGATTTTCGGCGGAGCTACGGCATCGCGTCGTCCACCAAGGTCGCGCCCGATACGGTCCTGCGCATGCTCGCGCGCGACATCGCCGGCATGCAGCGCGGCAACCAGGACCTGGCCGTCGCGCTGCGCGAATTCGAGGATCCGGATCAGGTCAGGGCCTGGGTGAAGGACATGAAGCGCCGGCCCGCATCGTCGCGCTTCGACGACGATTCGTATTGAGCCGGCACGCGCGGGCGCACGCCGCGCCCTTCACTGCGGCTCGCCCATCCCGCCCATCAGCATCATCAGTTGCTCACGCAGCCACCGACTGCCCTGATCCTGATCGGCGCTGCGATGCCAGTAGCAAAAGTATTCGAGCCCCGGCATCTCGAACGGCAGTTCGAGAATTCGCGCCGGGTAACGCTTCAGCAGCCTGAGCGGCGCCGTCAGCGCGAGATCGCCGCGCATCGCGATCAGCGGCGCGACCATGTAGTGCTGCACGCGCATCTGGATGTTGCGGCGCAGCCCGAGGCGCGTCAGCTCCGCATCGACGTGCCCGCTGCCCTTGCGACGGCTCGACACGTGGATGTGCCCCATCGACAGGTAGTCGTCCATGGTCAGCGTGTCGCCCTTGAACGGGTGATCGTCGCGGATCATGCACGCGTAGCGGTCGCGCACGAGCAGCGCCTGGTGCAGGTGCGGATCGCCGATCAGCGGCGCGTCGATCGCGATGTCGACGGAGCCGTTCGCGAGCGCGGTCGCCACTTCGCGGCGATCCATCGTGTAGCTGCGCACGTGCATGCCGGGCGCATGCGTCTGCAGCAGTTCACCGAGCGCGGGCAGCAGCAGCGCCTCGGTCAGGTCGCTCATGCTGAGCCGGAACACGCGCTCCGACGAAGCGGGATCGAACACGTCGCCTTCGTGCGCGCTCGAATCGAGCAGTTGCAGCGCCTCGCGCACGCGGCCGACGATGTTCTCGGCCATCGGCGTCGGCATCATCCCGGCCGGCGTGCTGACGAACAGCGGGTCGTTCAGCGTCTTGCGCAGCCGCGCCAGCGCGTTGCTGACGGCCGGCTGCGTGAGGTTCAGCACCTCGGCCGCACGCGTCAGGTTGCGCTTGTTGTAGATCGCCTCGAATACGACGAACAGGTTCAGATCAATCTTCGAAAGGCGCATCGCCGGATCTCCTTGCCGGCATCTTAATACGGCGTGCGTCTCCCGCTCCGCCACGTCGCCTCCCCGCGCGGCGCGCGGCTCAACCTCGCGGCGGCCGCGTCAGGTACGGCTCGGTCGAACCGCGCACGGCGTCCTTGATTTCCATGCGCGCGATCGCCTGCAGATGCACCTCGTCCGGGCCGTCCGCGAAGCGCAGCGCGCGGCCCCAGGTCCACAGGTCGGCGAGCGGCGTGTCGGGGCTCAGGCCCATCGCGCCGAACACCTGCATCGCGCGGTCGCACACGTCCGTGTAGACGGTCGGCACGAGCGCCTTGATCATCGAGATTTCCTTGCGCGCCGCCTTCGCGCCGACCTTGTCGATCATCCATGCGGCCTTCAGCACCAGCAGGCGCGCCTGATCGATCTCGATGCGCGAACGCGCGATCCATTCGCCGATCGTGCCGTGCCGGTTCAGCGGCTTGCCGAACGCCTCGCGCGACTGCGCGCGGTCGATCATCAGTTCCAGCGCGAGTTCGGCCGCGCCGATCGAACGCATGCAGTGGTGAATCCGGCCCGGCCCGAGGCGCGCCTGTGCGAGCGCGAAGCCGCTGCCTTCGTCGCCGAGCAGGTTGCGCGCCGGCACGCGCACGTTGTCGAACGTGATCTCGCAATGCCCTTCCGGTGCGTAATGATTGACCACCGTGATGTTGCGCACGACCGTCACGCCCGGCGTGTCGCGCGGCACGAGGATCATGCTCTGTTGCCGGTGCGATTCCGCGTCGGGATCGGTCTTGCCCATCACGATGAAGATCCTGCAATTCGGATGCGCGGCGTTCGTGATGAACCACTTGCGGCCGTTGATCACGTATTCGTCGCCGACGCGCTCGATGCGCGTCGTGATGTTGGTCGCATCCGACGACGCAACGTCGGGCTCCGTCATCGCGAACGCCGAACGGATCTCGCCGCGCAAGAGCGGCAGCAGCCACTGTTCGCGCTGCTCGGGCGTCGCGAACATGTGCAGCAGTTCCATGTTGCCGGTGTCCGGCGCGTTGCAGTTGAACACCTCCGACGCCCAGCCCACGCGCCCCATGATCTCGGCGAGCGGCGCGTATTCGAGATTCGTCAGCCCGGTGCCCGGCTCGTCGTCCTTCAGGTGCGGCAGGAACAGGTTCCACAGCCCTTCGGCCTTCGCGCGCGCCTTCAGCGCCTCCATGAACGACACGGGATACTGCCCCGCATGCACTTCCTCGTTCCACTGCTGGATGCGCGGCACGATGTGCGCGTCCATGAACGCGCGCACGCGCTCGCGCAGTTCTTCCACTTTCGGGGTGTAGCCAAAGTCCATGATCGACTCCTCGAGATTTTCGTGTTCCGTTCGTTCGGTTCAGAAGGCCGACACACCGCCGTCGACGGCGACGGCCTGCCCGGTCAGATAGGTGTTTTCCTTCGCGCACAGCGTGAGCATCGTCGCGACGATTTCCTCGGGGCGGCCGAGCCGTTTCATCGGCGAGCCCTGTGCGAGAAAATCCTGGCGATCGCCGATGTCGCTGTCGGTGACCATCGGCGTCGTGCTGTAGAACGGACACACCGCGTTCACGCGAATGCCGTGCCGCGCATATTCGAGCGCGGCCGTCTTCGTGAGCCCGACCACGGCGTGCTTCGACGCCGCGTACGCGGCCAGCTTCGGTGCGCCGCCGAGCCCGGCCATCGACGCGACGTTCAGGATCACGCCTTCGCGCTGCGCGAGCATCTGGCGAATCTGGTGCTTCATTCCGAAGAACACGCCCTTCGCGTTCACCGCGAAGCTCAGGTCGAGATCGGCTTCCTCGGTCTCGATCAGCGCCTTCAGCGGCGGGGCGATGCCCGCGTTGTTGATGCCGACGTCGAGCCGCCCGAAGCGCGCGACCGCCGCCTGCACCAGCGCCGCGACCTCCGCTTCGATGCGCACGTCGCAGCGCTGCGCGATCACGTCGGCGCCGGCCGCGCGCAGCGGCGCGGCCACGCGTTCGAGCGCGGCCTCGTTCAGATCGCCGAGCGCGAGCCGCGCGCCCATCGCGGCCAGCTCGCTCGCGAGCAGCGCGCCGAAGCCGCTCGCGGCGCCGGTGATCATCACGGCCTGCCCGGCGTAGCTGTCGAGTTTCATCGCGCGCTCAGATCGTCAGGCCGCCGTCGACGACGATGCACTCGCCGTTCGTGTAGCTCGCCGCGTCCGACACGAGATACAGCACCGTGCCGGCCATCTCGCGCGGCTCCGCGTGACGGCGCAGCGGAATCTTCGCCATCCAGGTTTCGTAGATGTCCTTGTCGGCGAACAGCGCGCCCGCGAACTTCGTCTTCGTGAGGCCCGGCAGCAGCGCGTTCACGCGGATGCCGAACGGCCCGCATTCCTTCGCGAACGCCTTCGTCATGTTGACGACCGCGGCCTTCGTGATCGAGTAGATGCCCTGACGGTCGCCCGGCTGCAGCGCGTTCACCGACGCGGTGTTGACGATCGCGCCGCCGCCCTGCGCCTTCATCATCTTGCCGGCCTCGACCGACATGAAGAAGTAGCCGCGGATGTTCACGTCGACGGTCTTTTCATACGCGGCGAGATCCGTATCGAGGATGTGCCCGAAATACGGATTCGCGGCCGCGTTGTTCACGAGGATGTCGAGCCGGCCGTGCTTGCCGCGGATCGTCTCGAAGGTCGCGGCGATGTCCTCCAGCCGCCCGACGTGGCACGCCAGCGCTTCCGCGCGGCCGCCCGCCGCGACGATCGCGTCCGCGACCGCCTGGCAGTCGTCGAGCTTGCGGCTCGACACGATCACGTGCGCGCCCTGCGCCGCGAGCAGCTTCGCGATTTCCTCGCCGATGCCGCGGCTCGCGCCGGTCACCAGCGCGATCTTGCCCGTCAGGTCGAACAGATTCGTTGCCATGTTGCTGTGCTCCTCCATTGATGTTTTTCGTGCCGCCGCGTGGCGATGCCAGCGATGCCAGCGATGTCCGCGATGTCAGCGATGTGCGCCGATCACGTCGACCGCCATTTCGGCCAGCCGGCCGGCCATCGCGCCCACGCGCAGCGCCTGCTCGCTCGACGCATTGCCCTGCAACGCGCGCGCCTTCACGCCCTGCGCGATCGCCGCGAGCCGGAAGAAACTGAACGCGAGATAGAAGTGCCAGTCGCGGATCGGCGCGATCCCGCGCAGTTCGCAGTAGCGCGCGACGATCGCCGCTTCGTCGGGAATGCCGAGTTCGGCACGATCCTGGCCCGCGAGCCCGCGCACCTGACCGCCCGACGGCAGGCGCAGGCACATGCAGAAATACGCGAGATCGGCGAGCGGGTTGCCGAGCGTCGACAGTTCCCAGTCGAGCACGGCCTGCACGCGATAGTCGTCGCGCGCGAACATCAGGTTGTCGATCCGGAAATCGCCGTGCACCAGCGCGGGCCGGCCGGTGTCCTCGGGGCAGGCTTTCGGCAGCCAGTCGATCAGCGTCTCCATCGCGTCGAGGCGCTCCGTTTCCGCCGCGCGATACTGCTTCGTCCACACGCCGATCTGCCGCTCGAAGTAGTTGCCGGGGCGGCCGTAGTCGGCGAGGCCCACCGCGTCGACGTCCACGTCGTGCAGCGCGGCCAGCGTGCGCAGCAGCGCGTCGTAGCAGATCGCGCGATCGGCCTTCGGCAACTCCGGCAGCGCCGGATCCCAGAAGATCCGGCCGTCCTCGAAGCTCATTACGTAGAAGAGGCTGCCGATCACGTCGCGGTCTTCGCAGAGGTGATACGGGTGCGCGACCGGCACCGCGGTGCCCGACAGCGCGCTCAGCACGCGGAATTCGCGATCGACCGCATGCGCGGATTTCAGCAGCTCGCCGGGCGGCTGACGGCGCAGCACGTAGCGGCCGCTCTTCGCGTGCAGCAGGAAGGTCGGGTTCGACTGGCCGCCGGCAAACTTCTCCATGTCGAGCGGGCCTTCGAAACCCGGCACGTGCGCTTCCAGATAGCGCGTAAGGCGAGCTACGTCGAGGGGCTGGGAAGGGTTCGTCATCGTCGCGATCGTTCGTGGGGTCAGCCGTAGGTTCGCCACGCATGTCGTTCGGAATCCTCTAAATGTGGAATGCCGTTGAACGACGCGAGGTGGAACGCCTCGGCGTTGAAGAAAAACTGCGAAAGGCTGCTGTTGCGGATTTGCAGGTTCAGCGCGATCGCGCTCGACGCCGGTGCGGCGAGCACCTGCTGCACGGTCACCGCGATCGGGCCGCCGGAACTCACCGCGAGCACGCGCTGGCTGCCGCCCTGGCGGATCGCGGCGCGGGCGTCAGCGACGCGTTGCTGGAAATGCGCCCAGGTTTCGGGCGCGGTGTCGCCGAGCTTGTCGTCGGCCCACAGGTGCAGCACCTGCCGCAGCGCGCGAAAGTATTCCTTCATCGAGCCGGCCGCGAGCCGCGCGATCTCCGGATAGTCGTTCGCCGCTGCCGCGAACAGCCCGTGGAAGTCGTATTCGTTCAGGCCGGGATGGCGGTCGACGTGCGCGCCTTCCCCGCCCATCCCGCGCAGGATCGCATCGACCGTCTGCGCATGCCGGTTCATCGTGCCGCAGATCACGCGGTCGAACGTCAGGCCCTGCCGCGCGAAGTACTCGCCGAGCCAGACGCCCTGCTGGTCGCCGGCCGCGGACAGCCGGTCGTAGTCGTCAGTGCCGAACGACGCCTGCCCATGCCGCACCAGAAACAGTTCTGCCATTGCATGCCCGCCTGAGGGAAATCGAAGGCCCAGCATAGCGGCCGGGGATGCATTTTTGAAATTTATTTTCTGAATCGGACGGTATTCATCGCATGAATTCGCGGTATTCGAACGGTGCGCTGTCGCCGGCTCGCGCCGACGGCCGTGCCTGGCGGCACGGGAATTGCGCCCGCAGGCACCGTTATGTCGAACAAGTTCAGGAGGGGTGCGATGCTCGGTACAATCCTTATCATCGTTCTGATTCTGCTGTTGATCGGAGCATTTCCTGCATGGCCGCACAGTCGAAGCTGGGGTTACTGGCCATCGAGCTCCCTCGGGCTGATCGTCGTCATCGTCGTGATACTGGTGCTGCTGGGCCACATTTGAGTGTGATGGCGCGTGCCGGTTGAACGGGCACGCGTCGTTCGATCGCGCCGCCGTGGCTTCTTTACAAAAGCCGGCGATGAATGCCAACCCGGCATCGGCGGCCACGCAACCGGCCGACAGTCGACGGCGAAATCCTGACCGCATGTTGCGCACGCAGCGCGCCTGCGCATTGTGCATGCGGCCTCCGCTTGCGCGGCTGTCCGCGTCTCGCGCCGCGCACCTGCGGCCCGCACCACCATCGACCGACACATTTTGTGCATCGCACGACGGATCCTGCGCAAAAAGTATCGATCCGGCTTTTCTTTTGATGTCGTAAAAAAACGGGCCCTCCCGACTGGAGGGCCCGCATCCACACCGAGCGGCAGAACGATCAGTCGTCGTCGCGGCTCGCCACCTTCTGCGTCACGCCCCTGAGCTTCGGATACGGCTGCGCGCCCATCATCCCTTTCCACAGCACGCGGTTGAACTGATCCGCCGGCACCTCGTCGGCATCGTCGAAGTCGAACTTCGCCGTGACCTTCGCCCAGTACGCCGCGTCATGCTTCGGCGTGACGTCCGGCCCCGCGGCGTATTGCAGCGCGTTCTCGCCCGCCCCTTCGGCCAGCCGCAACCCGGTGCCCTTCAGCGCCGTCGACGCGACGGCCGTGTAAGTCCACGACGCGGGGCCGTGCACGTCGAACACGTCGGTCATCGGCCGCTGGTACGCGGTATTCAGGTTCATGTGCTGCGTGCCGAGCACGTCCTCGATGGTGCGCAGCGCATTGACCTGGCTGTAGCGCGTCCGGATCACCGCACCCTGCTTCACGTACGGCCCGACGATATACGCGGGCCCGCGATGCGAATCCACGTGGTCGGGGCCGTCCTGCACGTCGTCCTCGGTCACGACGATCAGCGTGTCGTTCGCATACGGACTCTTCGCGACGGCCTCGACCAGCCGGCCAACCGCCAGATCGTTGTCCGCCTGCTGCGTCTCCGGCGTGTTCACGCCGGCGAACGCCGTGCCGAACGCCCCCATGTGATCGTGCGACAGGCGCACCAGCGACAGCGTCGGCAGGTTGCCGCTCGCGACGTACTGGTCGAACTCGCGTTTCCACTCGTTGAGACGCCATTGGTCCGGATACGTCTGGTCGAAACCGCGGAAATACACGTCGGTCATCGACGCCAGCCGCGGGTCGAGCGCGGCGACCTGAACGACGCCGGCCGCGCGCGGATCGACGATCGGGTTCGCCGCCGTGCCGATGCTGCCGATGTTGTTCACGAGGAAGCCGTAGTTGCGGACGGTGCCGCCGCCGGCGAGCACCGCGTCGAAGATGTAGCCGCGCTGGCGGCCGAACGGCGCATCGGACGACGCATGGTTGCCGGTGCCGGGCAGCAGGTTCGCCGCGCCGCCCGGTAGGCTGGCGGCCGCGTTGCTGTAGTTCGTGGTGCCGGCCGGCCCGGCCGCCGCATCGCGTTGCTGCACCGACTCCCAGTTGACCGGCACGTTGCGGTTCGTGCCCTCGCTCTCGTACGACAGGCCGCGATTGACCGCCGCGTAGTTGATCTGCTGGGTGATCGTCTCCGTGTTGGTGACGCGCCCCTGCAGCGCCCACGACCAGCCGTCCATGCTGCCGTCGCCCGGGTTCATGAAGTTGTCGAGCGTCACGAACTGGCTCGCCAGACGATGGAAGTTCGGCGTGATGTTGCGGCCGAACTGGGCCAGCCGCGGATCGCCGTTGGCGCCGTTGCCGATGTCGCCGAGCACCTGGTCGAACGTGCGGTTTTCCTTGACGACGTAGATCACGTGCTTGATGTGACGGCGCAGAAAGCCCATCACTTCGTTATCCCTGTCGTTGTCTTCCGGGCGATAGAAGTTGTTGCGCGCGGCCTGCTGCGTCAGCGTCGGCAGCTCATTGGCGGCCGGCACCGGCGCGCTCACGAGCGACGCGCGCTCGAGCTGGAACTGATACTCGTTCGACGCGCGCGACGCCGCGGCCTCCGCGGGGGTCGCGCCGAACAGGTGGCCGGGGTTCGGGCCGGTCGTGCTCTTGCCGTTCACCACGTACATCCACGTGCCGTCGGCGCTGAACGTCACGTCGTGCGGCTCGAACGCGGTCGGAATCAGGCCGGTGACGCGATACGCGCGCTCGCCGACGAGCGGGATGACGGCGATTTCGTTCGCGCCGGCGTTGGTCGCATAAAGCGTGCGGCCATCGCGCGACAGCGTGACCGCATACGTCGCCGCGCCCGTATGCGCCTGGCCATGCGCGAGCACGCCCGCCGGCGCGCGCGCATCGATCCGGGCCACGATCGCGTTGGCGTTCGTGTCGATCACCGCGACCTGGTCGGCATTGTCCTGCGCGACGAACAGCCGCGATTGCGACGCGTCGAGCGTCATGCCGAGCGCGTTGCCGTCCAGCTTGATGCGCTTGACCAGCCGGCCGCGAGACGGCGACGACACGTCGATCGCGACGATCTCGCGATCGCGATCCGACGACACGTACGCGATGCCGTTGCCCTTCATCACGACCGCGAACGGGAACGTGCCGCCGGCGTCGCCGCTGCGACCTTCGTTGCCGGAGAAGAACGGACGCAGGTCGTGCTCGTAACGCACGTTGTTGGTCGCGGTGTCGATCACGCTGATCGAATCGTTGTAGTTGTTCGCGACGACGAGCGTCTTGCCGTCGGCCGACAACGCGAGCCCGGCCGCGTTCGGCTGCACGCGGATGCCGACGCCCTTGCCCGCATGGCCGAGCGCGATCGTCGTCGACAGCGCCCACGCGCCGCCCTGCTGCGCATAGACGTAGACCGCATCGTCGCTGCCGCCGGTCGCATAGAGCTTGCTGCCGTCATGCGAAAACGCCAGGCCGACGAACGCATTGGTCTGCTGAAGCACCTGCCTGAGCATCGGGCGCGTCTTGTTCGCGCCGGCGACGTCGTACAGGAAGATGAATTGCGTCGAGGCCGCGGTGTCGACCGACCCGTCCGGTTTGTACAGCGAGTTCTGGCCGGCAGTGATGATCGCCAGCGTCTTGCCGTCCGGGCTCAATTGCGAGCGCACGGCCTCCCCCGCGACGAAATGCGGATAGGCCGGCAACCCCGGATTCAGGAATTGCTGGACCGCGCCGCGCACGGCGAGCGGCGTGACGAACTGACCGCTCGGCACGCGGGTGGCGTCGGCGGCGTTGAAACCTTCCGCATGCGCGTGCGACGCAAGCAGCACGGCCGACATGACGGCTCCGAGTCGGAGCGCGCGCTTGACCTGGCTATTTCTCATAGGAATCCTCTATACCTGTGGGGGCGATTACCGTCTGACGTGTCCGGCATGATCCTGGCCTCGTCTGCCCGTGCCGCGCGGTGGCGAGGGCCTGTGCCAATCGATCGAGTGCGTTGCGTCGGCGATCGCCGACGTGCCGGCATTACATCGCCGCCCAATGTCAAGCGGATGACCGGCTCCGTTGCGGGCCGGCTTATTACACATCGTTACAGCGAAGGCGTTTCGATGACAGCCATCGCGGTGTCATCGTCACGTTCGATGCGTCGCCGTCACGGCGTCCACCGATAAACGGTGATGCTGTTTCCCTTCACGTTGTTCTTCGTCACCACGTATTCGCCGTTCGAGCGGCGGTACGCGCGCACGCTGTACATCGCGTCGATCGCGCTGCTGGTATCCACGGTCGCGGGGCTCGCGTTGACGAGCGTCGTGTCGAGATTGCCGGTGTCGAGGTTGAACGCGTCGATGTTCGGCCACAGCGGCCCGCTGCTGCTGAACCAGTAGCCGACGAACAGGTGGTTGCCGGCCGCGTCGATCGACTTCGCGCCGCCATGCGGCAGCGTGATCACCGGATTCGGCTTCGTCGTGTTGCCGGCGCGCCAGCCGTGATACACCTCGATGCGCGTGCCGATCGACGTCCAGTCGGGACTCCCGATCACACCCTGCGCAAGCACCATCGTGTCGCTGTCGGCGAGATAGACGATGCGCGTCAGCGGCTGGATGCTGGCCGGCACCGGCGTCGGCACGCCCGGCCCCCACGAAGGCTTGCCGCTCGCATCGAAACCGGTCAGCGGATAGTGATAAATGGCGCCGGTCTTGTCGAGGCCGGCCCAGACGCCGCCCTTGCCGTCGAGGCTGAAGCCGGCCGACACGCGCCGGGTCGTGTTGAACGCGGGCCCGGGGATCGACCCGTCGGGAATCGCGACGTAGCCATTGGCCGCGTTGAAGTGGAAGAAGTAGTAAACCGGCGGATTCTGCCCCGCCGCGACGAGGATGCGGTTCGCGCCGACCGACGTCAGCAGCCCGAAATGCTCGTCGCGCTGCGTGTCGCTCATGTTGATGCGCGGGTCCGACGGATACGCGAACGGATCGACGGTGTTCGCGACGAAGGTGCCGCCCGCGGTGCCGCCGTAGACGTGGGTGCCGCTGTAGAACAGCGCGCCGTCGGTGGCCGGATCCGGTGCGGCGATGCCTTCGAAGTTGAGCGACTGCAGCGTCCACCGCAGGCTGCCGGCGCTGCTGTACGCGTGAATGTCGGTCGCGCCGTTGCGTCCGAGGTCCCAGCTGCCGCCCCACGGGTTGTTGAGCACGTAGAGGTTGCCGGCCGTGTCCTTGCCGATGCCGGCGACGCGGGTGAAGCGCTTCGCGCCGACCTGCCCCTTGATGCCCGTCGTCGTGTCGAGATAGCCGCCGGGCACGCCGAACGTGCCGGCCAGCGCGGGCCGGCCCGAGACGGCATAGCGCTTGATGTTCATGTCGGGCCCTTCGTCGCCGACCATCAGCTGCCCCGCCGCCGCGTCGAAATAAAGCGCCGACGGCTGCGACCCGGCGGCCAGCCGGATCGTGTTCAGCGGCGCGCCGGCCGGACTGAATTCGACGATCGAACCCGCGCTCTTCTGCGCGACCCAGATGTTCCCCGCGCCGTCGACCGCGAGCGCGCCGGGTGCCGACACGCCGATGTCGCGCTGCCACACGCCGTCGGTCGTGAACACGCGCACGCGATTGCCGTAGAAATCGCTCGCATAGAGCAGCGAGCCGGCCGTGGCGAGCCCGGTGACGACGTCGATACGCGGCTGGTTGGTCGCCGCGGTGACCTGAATCAGCTTGTCGCGGAACCGCGTGGCGCGGTTGTAGCGCCCGACCGCGCCGCTGCCGTATCCGTTGCCGGGCTGCAGCGCGACGAACAGCGACGTCGCGTTGCCCGTGATCGCGCTGCCCTGGAATTCCGAGTGCGAGCCGATCGAGCCGGCGCTCTTGCCGTTCTGGTAGATCGCGACGCCGCCCTCGTCCTCGTCCCACATCGACGCCGTGTAGATCACACCTTCGGGCGCGACCCACATCGCGCGTGCGACGTTGCCGACGTGCGCGGCGAGCGTGCCATAGGTATTCGCGATCCAGTCGGTGGTATTCGCCGCGTTTCCGGCCGGCGCGATCGCGGCGATCGCGGCGGCGAGCAGCACGGCCTGAATCGGTTTTCTGGCAACCATGGCTGATGCTCTCCTGAATGGTGGAGTCATTCACATGAGGGGCAGCCGGATGGTTTTAAAATCTGCAATGCGTAAATACTTCCGCTAAATCACCCGGTGCAGTCGGTATTACATCGCGCGTGCATTCGATAATCGGCAACGCCGAGAATAGCGTCATATAAATCGAAAAAAATTGCGGGCTGCTCGCGCAGGCGGGGCGCGCGACTGCGCGAGAGTGAACGATCACTTGCGCGTTCGCGTGTGCTATCGGGGGTGTGCAGCTTTCGATGGCGGGAATATCGCCGCGGTGTTGAATGCGGCGAATCGGAAATGGCGGAACGTTTTTCGGCGAATCGGGAAAATCGCCGGATGCGGGTAAAGACGGGTAAAGGAATGACCGCTGGCGGTTATCACACCGGCCCGAATCCATGTGGAATCCGGGCCGGCGCATTTCATTTACAGCAGGGAAATCACGCGGACTACGCCGTCTCCCGTGCCTTCACCTGCTTGATCTCGCCGCCGCCGTCCGAATCCGCGTCGTCGCGCGATTCGCCGAGCTGGCCTTCCCACTTCGCGACCACCGCCGCCGCGATCGAATTGCCGACGGCGTTGGTGGCCGAGCGGCCCATGTCGAGGAACATGTCGACGCCCATGATCAGCAGCAGCCCGGCTTCCGGCAGATGGAACTGGTTGAGCGTCGCCGCGATCACGACGAGCGACGCGCGCGGCACGCCCGCCATCCCCTTCGACGTCACCATCAGCATCAACAGCATCGTGATCTGCGTGGCGAGCGGCAGGTCGATCCCGTACACCTGCGAGATGAACAGCACCGCGAACGTGCAGTACATCATCGAGCCGTCGAGGTTGAACGAGTATCCGATCGGCAGCACGAAGCTCGAAATCTTGCGATTCACGCCGAACCGGTCGAGCGCGTCGAGCAGCTTCGGATACGCGGCTTCGGAACTCGCCGTCGCGAACGACAGCAGGAACGGCTCGCGAATCAGGCGGATCAGCGTGAACGCGCGCTTGCCGAGGAACGCCACGCCGGCGAGCGTCAGCAGGCCCCACAGCAGCGCGAGCGCCAGGTAGAAGCTCGCCATGAACTTCGCGAACGTGAGCAGGATGCCGAGCCCTTCCGTCGTGATCGTCGACGCCAGCGCGGCAAACACGGCGACCGGCGCGAACCACATCACCGCGCCCGTCACCTTCAGCATGACCTGCGCGAGATCGTCGATCACGCCGGTCAGGCGCTTGCCGGCGTCGCCGAGCGCGGACAGCGCGGTGCCGAAGAAGATCGAGAAGACGACAATCTGCAGGATCTCGTTGTTCGCCATCGCCTCGGCGATCGATTTCGGCACAAGGTGGACGATGAAGTCCTTCAGCGTGAATGCGCCCGTCTTCAGGTTCAGCGCCGCGTCGGCGGCAGGCAACGGCAGGCTCAGGTGGCTGCCCGGCTTCAGGATCGTCGCGGTCACGAGGCCGAGCAGCAGCGACGTGAACGACGCGATGATGAACCAGCCGAACGCCTTCACACCCACGCGGCCGACCGAGCCGCTGTCGCCCATCTGCGCGATGCCGACCGTCAGCGTCGCGAACACCAGCGGCGCGATGATCATCTTGATCAGCCGCAGGAACACGTCGGACAGCAGCGACACGTAGCCGGCGACTTCCTTGGCCATTTTCGGGTCGGGAAACGCGCTATGACAGGCGTAGCCCACGGCAATGCCAAGCACCATCGCGATGACGATGTACTTGGTGATGTTGTGCTTCTTCTTCATTAGCAATCCAAATTACAGAACTTGTGTTTCCAACGGCAGGGAGATCGCCGGCATCGAAATGAGAGCGGTGGTCCGCGCGCACGGCGCGCCGCTTCGGGTGCCGGTGCCCGTCCGTGGACATGGCCACGGCGAACAGGGGGGGCATTCTATCGCAAACGCCGGACAATCTTTCAAATCTGAAAGCAGCAGGCGATGCGCGGCGCGGGAAAGGCGGCGAGGCGGGCCCTCGCCGGTCGGCGCCGGGGATGGGCGGACGGCGGCGGCGGGTGCGTTCTTCGGGCACCGTCGTGCCCGGCCGTCAGCCCGGCCTTGCGCCGAACGTCGGCAGGCCCGGCCGGCGCCGCATCACGCGTGCGAGGCGCCGGGTCGCGGCATGAACCGGCACAGGCACAGCGGCACGACGACCAGCGCCGCGCCCGCGAGAAACGTGGTCGACGCGCCGAAATGCGTCCACAGCGCGCCGGCGATGCTGCTCGCGAGCAGCATGCAGATGCCGCTCACCAGGTTGAATACGCCGAACGCGGTGCCGCGCAGCGTGGCCGGCGAGGTTTCCGACACCATCGCGGCGAGGATGCCCTGCGTGAAGCCCATGTGCAGCCCCCACACGGCCACGCCGGCGAACATCGAGAGCGTCGACGTGCCGATGCCGAGCAGCAGGTCGGCCACGATCAGCAACACCATGCCGGCCGCGAGCAGCACGCGGCGATCGAGCCGGTCCGACACGATGCCGACCGGCCACGCCGACAGCGAATAGGTCACGCTCATCGCCACCATCACAGCCGGAATCCACGCCGCATCGAGCCCCGTCTGCTGCGCACGCAGCACCAGGAACGCCTCGCTGAAGCGCGCGAGCGTAAACGTCGCGCCGGCCGCGACGACGAACCAGTAGCCGCGGGGAAACTCGCGCAGGGCATTCCAGCGCAGCGGCGAGCGAAAGCGCCGGTCCGGTTTCGACTGCTCGGGCTCCCGCACGCCGAAGACGATCAATGCGATCGCGACGAAAGCCGGCACCACGGCAAACCACAGCACGGTCCGGATGCGGTCGCCGAACCACAGCATCAGCACGATCGCGAGCATCGGCCCGAAAATCGCGCCCACGGTATCCATCGACTGACGCAGGCCGAAGCACGCGCCGCGGATTTCGGGCGGCGCGATGTCGGCCACCAGCGCGTCGCGCGGCGCGCCGCGAATCCCCTTGCCGACGCGGTCGAGCAGACGGGCCGCCACGACGACGGCCGGCGTGGACGCCAGCGGAAACAACGGCTTGGTCAGCGCCGCGAGCCCGTAGCCGACCAGCAGCAGCCCCTTGCGGCGCCCGAGCCAGTCGCTGATCGCACCGGAGAACACCTTGACGATCATCGCCGTCGCTTCGGCCGCCCCTTCGAGGACGCCGAGCGCGGCGACGCTCATGCCCATCGTCGACACCAGGTAGATCGGCAACAACGCATGGATCAGCTCGGACGACAGGTCCATGAAGAGGCTCACGAGGCCCAGGGCCCACACGGTCCGTGGAATCGCAGGTCTGCGGGCAGTCGGTGACGGAGCGCTCATGGTGTCGTGATCAGTCGGTCGTTTCCCGCGTCAGTTTCGCATGCCGCCGCGCGCGGTCGTTCACGATTTGATGACGCCGGTGATCCGTCATCTTCTTCCAGCCGCGCGCTTCATCGCGCGTTCGCAGGCATGCCACGCAGTAGCCGGTGCGGCCGTCGAACGAGCACACGTCCACACAGGGAGACTTGACCGCCATGCTTATCGTCCTCGCGTCGCGGGCACGACTTCGACGGTGACGTGCGACAGGTTCCTGAATCGCTGCAGCACGCCGTGATAGAAGCGCGCATCCCGATCCGGATCGGTCGTCATCACCGACACCACCGCGCTCATGTGCCCCGGCCCGAGCCGCCACACATGCAGGTCGCCGACGCGGTCGCCTGCGCCTTCGATCGCGCCGCGCACCTTGTCCGCCAGACGGCGATCCGAACTCATGTCGAGCAGGATGCCGCCCGTGTCGCGCATCAGGCCGTACGACCAGTTCGCGATCACCAGCGCGCCGATGATGCCGGCCAGCGGATCCATCCACACCCAGCCGAACGCACGCGCGAGCAGCAGCCCGCCGATCGTCAGCACGGAAACCGCGGCATCGGCGATCACGTGGATGTAGGCGGAGCGGATGTTGTGATCGCGCGCCGCCGCCGCGGACGCGCCATGATCGTGCTCCTCGAACGCCAGTTCGTGTTCGCGGCCGTTCAAGCGCACGATCGCCTTGAATTCATGCGGTTCGGGAATGGCTTCGGTCGACTCCAGATACCCATCGCGGCTTTGCATCGCGAACACCTGACGCGAGCCGTCCGGGCGGATCGTCGTCACCGACACGGCGCCCGCATCCACGAGCGTCGTCTCGTGCGTCGCAGGCGCGACGCGGAAAACCGGCGGGACGCCCGCCTCGAACACCGACACGACGAATGCGCCCTGCTGGTCGAAGATCCGGTGCGCTTCCTCTTCGTGGTCATGATCGTGATCGTCGTGATCGCCATGGTCGTGCCCGTGGTGATGACCGTGGCCATGACCGTGGCTATGGCCATGATGATCGCCGCTCAGCAGCCAGACGCTCGCGATGTTGACGAGCAAGCCGGCCACCGCGATCGGAATCGCCTCGCCGAAATGGATCGGGACCGGGGCGAGCAGACGCGCGACTGCTTCGTACCCGATCAGCAGCGCAATCATCGCGAGCACGATCGCGCTCGTGAAACCGGCGAGGTCGCCGAGCTTGCCCGTGCCGAACACGAAACGCGGATCGTTCGCATGCTTGCGCGCATAGGTATAGGCGAACGCGGCGATCAGCATCGCGCCCGCGTGCGTCGACATGTGCAGGCCGTCCGCGATCAGCGCCAGCGAGCCGAACAGCGACCCGCCGACGATCTCGGCCACCATCATCGCCGCGCACAGCGCGATGACCGTCCAGGTCCTGCGTTCGTTCTGCTCGTGCGCCGCGCCGAGAAAAATGTGGTCGTGCCCTGCGCCGAAGGCGTCATCGCTGAAATTGCTCATTGCGCCTCCGTTTATTTGAAGTAGCTGTGTACGACTTCGATCAGCTGCTCGGTCGCGCTGCCTTCTTCGTCGTGCCCTTCGGCGTCGACCAGATGGCTGCGGATGTGATCCTCGAGCACGACCGCGAGCAGGCCGTTCATCGCGCCGCGGCCGCTCGTGATGAGGCGGAGGATTTCGTTGCAACCGCGCTCGTCCTCCAGCGCGCGTTCGATCGCTTCGACCTGTCCCTTGATGCGGCGGACACGGTTCAGCAGCTTCTGCTTGTCCTTGATGGTGTGGCTCATGGTAGTCCCTTCATATAGCGGGGGGGACTATATCTCAAATCGCCTTTCCATATAGGGGGGAGGGGTATAGATTCGGCTAACGCAAGACGGGGGCGACATCACATGACGATCGCGCGAAGTATTTTTGTAGTAATCGCAACTTTCATGTAGATTTGTCTACATGAACACAATCTCCACCTGGTCGCTCCTCGTTCTGACCCTTCCGACTGAAAACGCGACGGCCCGCATGCGGTTCTGGCGCGCGCTGAAGGCGAAGGGCTGCGCGGTATTGCGCGACGGCATCTACCTGCTGCCGTACACCGAAGAACATGAGGGCACGCTGCGCGACCTCGCGGGGTCGATCGCCGAAAGCGGCGGCACGGCTCACCTGTTACGCGCGCCGAGCCTGGATGCGCAGCAGGAACTGGAATTCCGCGCGCTCTTCGATCGCGGAGAGGAGGACGCCGCCTTTATCCAGGCCCTTGCGGACGCCCGCAAGACCCTCGCCGGCCAGTCGGCCACGGAATTGACACGTTTGCTGCGGCGCATGCGCAAGGATTTCGACGCCATCCGCGCGATCGACTATTTCCCGGGCGACTCGGCCACCCGCGCCGAAGTCGCGCTGCAGGATTTCGCCGCGCTGGTCGACACCGTGCTGTCGCCGGGTGAGCCGCACGCCGCGGACCGCGCGATCCGCCCGCTCGTGGTCGACGAATATCAGGGCCGCACCTGGGCGACGCGGCAGCGGATGTGGGTCGATCGCGTCGCCAGCGCGTGGCTGATCCGCCGCTTCATCGACGCACGCGCCCGCTTCATCTGGCTCGCATCGCCGGCGGATTGTCCCGCTGACGCGTTGGGCTTCGATTTCGACGGGGCGACGTTCACGCATGTCGGCGAGCGCGTGACGTTCGAGGTGCTGCTGGCCAGTTTCGGCCTCGACAAAAGCCCTGCGCTCGCGCGGCTCGCCGAGATCGTGCACGCACTCGACGTGGGTGGCCCCGCGGCGCCCGAGGCGATCGGCTTCGAAGCCGTGATGGCCGGCACGCGCCAGCGCACGGAGAACGACGATCAATTGCTCGAGCAGATGAGCGCCGTGCTCGACGCCCTGCACGCGCATTTCTCGTCGAGCGGAAAGAACGAAACCGGAGCCAGGTCATGACCACTGCCATCGCCACGACCGAACCGACCTACTCGCTCGGCGAACTGGTCGCCTACATGTTGCGTCTCGGCACGTTCGGCTTCGGCGGGCCGGTCGCGCTTGCGGGCTACATGCGTCGCGACCTGGTCGAGCGCCGCGGCTGGATCACGGAGGCCGACTACAAGGAAGGGCTCACGCTGGCCCAGCTCGCACCGGGGCCGATGGCGGCTCAGCTCGCGATTTATCTCGGCTTCGTTCACTACCGCATTCTCGGTGCGACACTCGTCGGCTTCGCGTTCGTGCTGCCGTCGTTTCTGATGGTGCTCGCGCTCGGGTTCGCGTACGCGCATTTCGGCGGGCTGTCCTGGATGCAGGCCGTCTTCTACGGCGTCGGCGCCGCGGTGGTCGGCATCATCGCGATGAGCGCCTACAAGCTCACGACGAAAACCGTCGGCCACGACAAGCTGCTCTGGGCAATCTTCGTGACGCTCGCCGCCGTGACCTTCATCACCGAATCGGAAATCGCGTGGCTGTTCCTCGTCGCGGGCCTGGTCGGCTGGCTGTGGCGCGCTCCGCCCAAGTGGCTGCACCGGGGCGGA
The DNA here is from genome assembly GCF_001521985.1 of Burkholderia sp. RF4-BP95. Classification (NCBI taxonomy): domain Bacteria; kingdom Pseudomonadati; phylum Pseudomonadota; class Betaproteobacteria; order Burkholderiales; family Burkholderiaceae; genus Burkholderia; species Burkholderia sp. RF4-BP95. The sequence continues at coordinate 177,048 of NZ_LOSX01000087.1, forward strand.
CTGAATGCGGTTGCCGCGGCCAACCTGCCGGCCGCCAGCGGAATACTGAGCGGCATCGATCTGCCGCAGCTCGTTCAGATCGGCGCGTTCTTCACGAAGGCAGGCGCGTTCGTGTTCGGCTCCGGGCTTGCGATCGTGCCGTTCCTCTACGGCGGCGTCGTCACCGAACATCACTGGCTCAACGACAAGCAGTTCGTCGATGCGGTCGCGGTCGCGATGATCACGCCCGGTCCCGTCGTGATCACCGTCGGCTTCATCGGGTATCTCGTGGCGGGCTTGCCCGGCGCATGCGTCGCGGCGCTCGGCACGTTCCTGCCCTGCTATCTGTTCACCGTCATTCCCGCGCCGTACGTGAAGAAGTACGGGCACCGCCCGGACGTCAAGGCGTTCGTGGACGGAATCACCGCCGCGGCCGTCGGGGCGATCACGGGCTCCGTCCTCGTCATCGCGAAACGCTCGATCGTCGACCTGCCGACCGCACTGCTCGCCGTCGGTACCGTGCTGCTGCTGTGGCGTTTCAAGAAGTTGCAGGAGCCGGTCATCGTCACGGCTGCCGCGCTCATCGGGCTGGTGGCCTACCCGCTGCTCCATCATTGAGCCTCGCTGCGGGGAGACGGCCATGGCTGATTGCGCGATTCATCGACGATGCGCTTTACGCGTGGTGCCGGCGTGATGCCCCTGCCTGACAGCCGACATGCGTCGACGCTCGCCAGCCGAATACTGCCGGCGGGCGTGGACGAGGCCGCATGGCTCATCCTCGCGAGCCGCGGCCTGCGCGGTTTCTGCGATGGCTTCATTGCCGTGCTGCTGCCCGCGTATCTGCTGTCGCTCGGGCTTTCGCAACTGGATGTCGGCCTGATCGGCACCACGACGTTGGCGGGTTCCGCAATCGCGACGATCGCGGTCGGCATGCTCGCGAGCCGCTTCACGCAGCGCCGCATGCTGACGCTCGCGGCGGTGCTGATGGCAGCGACGGGAATCGGCTTCGCGAGCTTCTCCGCATTGTGGCCGCTGTTCGTCATCGCCTTCGCCGGCACGCTCAATCCGAGCTCCGGCGACGTCAGCCTGTTTCTGCCGCTCGAACAGTCGCGTCTGGCGCAAGCAGCCGACGGCGACGCGCGCACGGCGCTGTTTGCCCGATACAGCCTCGTCGGGGCCGTCTCGGCGGCGGTCGGATCCCTTGCGGCCGGCCTGCCGATCTTCGTCGCATTACATACCGGAATCACCACGCTGAGCGCGATGCGCGGCATGTTTCTGGTCTATGCGGCGACGGGTATCGTCGTCTGCATGCTGTATCGGCGACTGCCGCGCCCGGAGACGCACGCCGCAACGCAGGCGCCGCCGCCGCTCGGCCCGTCGCGCCCGATCGTCATCCGGCTGGCGATGCTGTTCAGCGTCGACGCGTTCGCGGGCGGTCTCGTCGTCAACTCGCTGTTGTCGCTGTGGCTGATGCAGCGCTTCGGCCTCTCGATCGCCGCCGCCGGCCGGTTCTTCTTCTGGGCGGGCCTGCTTTCGGCCGGCTCGCAGCTCGCGGCCGCGCCGTTGGCGCGCAGGATCGGCCTGCTGAACACGATGGTGTTCACGCATATCCCGTCGAGCGTCTGCCTGATCGGCGCCGCCCTCGCGCCAACGTTGCCGCTGACGTTGACGCTGCTGCTGATGCGCAGCGCGCTTTCGCAAATGGATGTGCCGACACGAACCGCCTACGTGATGGCGGTCGTCACGCCGACGGAGCGACCGGCAGCGGCCAGCTTTACATCCGTCCCGCGCAGCCTCGCGGCCGCGCTCGCGCCGACATTGGCCGGCGGCCTGTTCGGTCTCGGCTGGCTCGGTGCGCCGTTGCTCGCATGCGGTGTGCTGAAGATCGCGTACGACCTCACGCTGCTCGCAGCTTTTCGGCACGTCGAACCAAACGACGAGCGGCCGCGATAAGCGGCGACCATGGTGGAACGACAAACGAGCGGGGAACCATGCAAAGCGACGACGACGCCGCATCGCAAATGCGGCGGCGGCCGTCGCGGGAGAAAATCATGAAGCACGCCGGACACTGGCGCTCCAGCCTGCCCCTGCTCGTCGCGCTGTGCGGCGGGTTTGGCGCGTCGGGCCCGTCGATTCAACAGGCTTTCGCCGCGGGCGACGATACGTCGATCGGCGCCCTGCCGCTGAAGCACGTCGCGGACATTCCGTTGCCGGGCAGACCGACCCGGCTCGACTACGCAAGTCTGGACTCACCCCGCAACCGGCTCATGATCGCCCACCTCGGCGACGACGAAGTGATTGCTTTCGATACGCGTGCATCACGCGTGATCGCACGGATCACGGCGGTATCGTCGGTACATGGCGTGCTTGCCGTGCCGGAGCTGTCGCGCATCTACGCATCCGCGACCGGGTCGGACGAAATCGTCGCGATCGACGCCGCGACGCTGAAAATCGTCGCGCGCATGCCGGGCGGGCATTATCCCGACGGGATGGCCTATGCCGCCGACGTGCACAAGCTGTACGTATCCGACGAATACGGAAAAACGGAAACGGTCATCGACGTCCGGAGCAACCGGCGCGTCGCGACGATTCCGCTCGACGGCGAGGCCGGCAACACGCAGTACGATCCGGTCTCCCGACACATCTTCGTGAACGTCCAGACGCGTCGTCAGCTCGTCGAAATCGATCCGGCGACGGACCGTATTGTCGACCGTCTCGACTTGCCGGGTGCGAAAGGCAATCACGGTTTGCTGATCGAGCCGCGCAGCCGCCTCGCCTTCATCGCGTGCGAGGACAATGACACGCTTCTCGTCTTCGATATGCGCGCGCGGCGTGTGGTTCGAGCGTTCCATATCGGTGGCGGGCCGGACGTGCTGGCGTTCGATTCCGCGTCGGACGTGCTCTATGTCGCGGGTGAAGCCGGCGTCGTTTCGATGTTCGGCGTCGGAGGCTCGGATGTCGTCAAACTCGGCGAAGGCCGGCTCGGACCGAACGCACACGTCGTCGCTGTCGATCCGGCCACGCATCGCTCGTACTTTCCGCTGAAGGACGTCGGCGGCCGGCCGGTGCTGCGTGTGATGGAAGCGGAGCGTGCGGCCAACCCATGATCGACCTGTCGGCTGGTAGCCCGGCCGTCGAGCGTCGACGCCAACCGATTCGCACCACCAGCAACCCGAGCACGATCCGACGATTCCGCCCCAGTCCGCACCTCCCCCTCCCCGTACCGGCATCCATCCATCAAACTGTATCGGTACTGTACATAAAACCGTCGCTACACTGACTCCATCCCAGTCCCGAACACGAATGGAGAATCCGCGATGGACTTCCTCACCGTCAGCGCATTGCCCGCCGGCATGCTGTTCGCGCTCGTCACGTCGATCACACCCGGCCCGAACAACACGATGTTGCTCGCCTCCGGCGTCAATTTCGGTTTCCGTCGCACGATGCCGCACCTGTTCGGCATCAGCATCGGCGTCGCGATCCTGATGCTGTGCGTCGGCTTCGGTCTCGGCGAGGCGTTCCGGCGCGTGCCGGTCCTGTACACCATCCTAGAAATTGCGAGCGTCGCGTACCTGCTGTACCTCGCATGGCGCATTGGCACATCGGGCGAGGTAAAGGCGCAGGGCGCCAAGCCGCGGCCGATGACGTTCCTCGAAGCCGCCGCATTCCAGTGGGTCAATCCGAAGGCATGGATGATGGTGCTGACCGCCGCGACGACGATCCGCCTGTCCGCCGACTACGGGATGAACGCCGCGTGGATGGCCGTCGTGTTCATCCTGATCGGCTTTCCGTGCATCAGCCTGTGGGCCGCGTTCGGCCAGGGCCTGCGCCGCTTCCTGTCGAACCGCCGCGCGCTGCGCATCTTCAACGTGACGATGGCCGTGCTGCTGATCCTGTCGCTGTATCCGCTCGTCGCGCATCTGCTGCCGCAGTAAGCGCTCACAAGCGCCCCCGTTGAGCTTCACGCCATGCAGGCGTACCCTTTTGGTAAGGGCGCGTGCAGCCGCTTCGCCGGCTGCACCGCCGCCCTGCATGGAGATTGCCGATGAAGCCAATGCTGAAAGCCGGCGAGCACATCGAAGGCATGCACTGGATCGCCGAGTACCACCCGCTCACGCACGAGATCCGGGTGCTGCGCGAAAACATCGAGGTGGGCACGTACTGCGCGCCGCCCACGCTGTTCGGCGAGGAAGAAGAGATGGGCGCCGCGAACCATGCCGATCATCGCAGCCAGGAGGCCGCGCTGCGCGCGTATCTGCGCAACTTCGTCAAGGAACACGACGCGGAAGAGTAGCGGCGCGACGGCCGTAAAGTCGACGGGCCGCCAAAGCGGCCCGGTCCGTCGTTGCGTGTCGGCCGGCTCACGACCTTTCGCAACAAGCAAAAGGCCGGCGCATCGCCCCGGCCTCGATCCCGCTCAATGCCCGAGCGACTCGATCTTGCCGCCCGGCTGCGCGACGCCGTGCGGCCGCGCCCTCTGCTTGATCAGCAACGCAAGGCACGCAAGCAAGCCCGCGACCGCGATCGTCGCGAACACGCCCGCGAACGAGAAGTGCCGGCGCGTCAGTTCGGCGACGAGGAACGACCCGGCGATCCCGCCGAAGCGGCCGACACCGAGCATCCACGCCACGCCCGTGCCGCGCCCTTCGGTCGGATAGAACGCGGCGGCAAGCGCCGGCATCGACGATTGCGCGGTGTTCATCAGCACGCCGGCGATGAACACGACCAGCACGAGCAGCCCGACGTTCCCGGCCGCCTGCCCGATCGCATACACGCTGATCGCGGTCAGCGCGTAGCACACGGCGATCACGCGATTCGCGTTGAAACGGTCCATCAGCACGCCGCACAGCACCGCGCCGACTCCGCCGAGCGGGAACAGCGCGGAAATCAGCGTCGCGCTCTTCGGCGTGAGGCCGGCATCCTTCAGCAGGATCGGCATCCAGTTGATCGACGCGTAGAAGATCACGAGGCCCATGAAGTACGCGAGCCACAGCATCACCGAGCCGACGACGTACGAGCGCGACAGCACGACGCCGATCCCCTTGCTGCCCGTCTGCGGCGCGGATTCGGTCATCGCGAACGAGCCGGCGTTCAGCGCGTCGCGCGAGATCCGCGAAAGCGTCGCGCGGATCCGGTCGATGCTCTGGCCTTGCGCAACCATGAAACGCACCGATTCGGGCATCTTCAGCAGCAACAGCACGCCGAGCAGCAGCGGCGTCACGCCGCCGAGCATCAGCACGCTGCGCCAGCCGAAATGCGGGATCATCCACGCGGCGAGAAAGCCGCCGAACGCGGCGCCCAACGGGAAGCCGCAGAACATCAGGTTGATCACGGTCGCGCGGCGTTTGTCCGGGCAGAACTCGCCCATCATCGTGACCGCGTTCGGCATCGCGGCACCGAGGCCGACGCCGGTGACGAAGCGCAGCACCGTCAGGTGCCCGATGGTCGTCGAGAACGCGGACGCGAAACACGCGGCGCCGAACAGGAACACCGAGCCGAGCAGCAGCGAACGGCGCCCGAGGCGATCGGACAGCGGGCCCGACACGAGCGCGCCGCATGCAAGGCCGAACAGCGCGGCGCTCAGCACGGGTGCAAGATCGGGTTTGGTGAGGTTCCATTCGCCGAGCAGCGACGGCGCGATGAAGCCGATCGCGGCCGTATCGAAGCCGTCGAGCAGCACGATCACGAAACACATCAGGAATACGAGCCACTGGAAGCCGCCGAACGGCTGCTCGTTGATGAAGGTCTGGACATCGACCACGGGTGCGCGATTCATCGCGAGTCTCCTATGTAAACAACGCGACCTGATGGCCGCGTCTTTCCTTGTTTGCGCGCCGATTCGCCGCCGGCGCGTCATGCATCGTCGACACCTGCCGGCAGCGGCAGGCATCGCGATCGGGTCACGTCCGGCGCGAGCCGGCCGTGTTATTCAGCCGCATCCTGTTCCTTGAAGATCTTGTCCGCGAGATGGAACGCGGAGTTCGCGGCCGGCACGCCGCAGTAGATCGCGGTCTGCAGCAGCACTTCCTTGATCTCGTCGCGCGTCACGCCGTTGTTGCGCGCGGCGCGCAGATGCAGCGCGAGTTCCTCGCCGCGGTTCAGCGCGACCATCATCGCGATGGTCAGCAGGCTGCGCGTATGGCGCGGCAGGCCGTCGCGCGTCCAGATCTCGCCCCACGCATAGCGCGTGATCAGGTTCTGGAATTCGTCGGTCACTTCGGTGCGGTTCTGGATCGAGCGGTCGACATGCGCGTCGCCGAGCACCGCGCGCCGCACCTTCATCCCCGCTTCGTAACGTTGCTGGTCGTCCATCGTCGGTGCCTCACGCGGTCAGGAAGTCGAGCAGCGCGCGGTTGAAACCGTCGGTGCACTCGATGTTCGAAATATGCGCGGCGTCGAATTCGACGTGACGCGCGCCGGGAATCGCGGCGGCCAGCGCACGGCCCTGGTCGGGCGGCGTCGACATGTCCTTCGCGCCGGTCACGACGAGCACCGGCAGCGCGATGCCCTTCACTTCCTCGCGCAGGTCGGCCGCGTTCAGCGCGTCGCAGTTCGCCGCGTAACCGTCCTTGTCGGTATGCACGAACGTGTCGCGGATCGCGTCGAACAGGCGCGGCTCGCGATCGACGAACGCGTCGGTGAACCAGCGCGGCAGCACGGCGTCGGCCAGTGCGGCCATCCCTTCCGCACGCGCCTTTTGCGCGCGCGGCGCCCACACTTCGGGCGAGCCGATCTTCGCGGCGGTGTTCGACAGCACGGCGCGCACGATGCGCGACGGGAAGCGCGCGGCGAGCGCGGCGCCGGTCAGGCCGCCCATCGAAATCCCGCAGAAGTACGCGCGATCGATGCCGACGTGGTCGAGCAGGCCGATCACGTCGCCCGCGAGCTGGTCGATCGTGTACGAGCCGGCCGGTGCTTCGGAATGGCCGTGGCCGCGCGTGTCGTAGCGCAGGATGTTGAAGTGCTGCGTGAGCGGGCGAATCTGCGGTGCCCACATCTGCAGGTCGGCGCCGAGCGAGTTCGAGAAGACGAGCCACGGCGCGTCGTCGCGCGCGGCACGGTCGATCCGGTAATGCAGTTTCACGCCGTTGACAGTGGCGAAAGGCATCAGTGTTCTCCTGGTTGTGTCGTGCCCGCGTGCGACGCGAGCACGGCGTCGACGTAGGCCTGCGCCTCGCCGACATAATGTGCGGGATCGAGCAGCCGCGCGAGCGCGTCGCGCGACAGATGGGCGGATACGGTCGGATCGGCGGCGAGCACGTCGAGCAGCGTCGCGCCGGTGCGCACGGCTTCCTTCGACGCATGCTCGACGACATGATGCGCATCGAGCCGGCCGATCCGGTCGCCGAGCGCGAGCATCACGGCTTCGCCGAGGATCAGCCCGTGCGTCAGGTCGAGGTTCGCGGCGAGGCGTCCGGTGTTCACGTCGAGGCCCGCGACGATCTGCGCGATCTGCGCGAGCGCGCCGCCGGTCAGGCGCGCGAGATCGGGCAGCGCATCCCATTCGGCCTGCCAGCCGCCGAGCGCGCGCTCGTGCTCCTGGACCATCCCGGCAAACACGGTCGCGACGAGGTTCGGCGCGCGCACCGCGGCGGTCAGCACGGCCGCGCAGCCGACGGGGTTGCGCTTGTGCGGCATCGTCGACGAGCCGCCCTTGCCGGCAGCCGCCGGTTCGCCAAGCTCGCCGACTTCGGTCTGCATCTGCAGCGACACGTCGCGCGCGATCTTGCCGAGGGTGCCGGTCAGCATCCCGAAGCAAGACGCGGCTTCCGCGATGCGGTCGCGCTGCGTATGCCACGGCACGGCCGGCAGCGCGAGCTTCAGGTCGGCCGCGAGCGCGGCGCTCACGCCGGCCGCCTGCTCGCGCAGGCTCGCCAGCGTGCCGGCGGCGCCGCCGAACTGCAGCACCAGCGCGCGCTCGCGCAATTCGGCGAAGCGCGCGCGATGGCGCAGCAGCGCGTCGAGCCATTGCGCGAATTTCAGGCCGAGCGTGATCGGCAGCGCCTGCTGCAGCCACGTGCGGCCGATCATCGGCGTCGCGCGATGCGTGCGCGCGAGCGTCGCGAGCGACGCGCACGCTTCGTCGAGCAGCGGCTCGAGCACGTCGAGCGTGTCGCGCAGTTGCAGCACGGTCGCGGTATCGATGATGTCCTGGCTCGTCGCGCCCCAGTGCACGAACTTCGCGGCCTCGGGGTCGTCGGCTTTTACCTGGGCGGTGAGCTGCTTGACGAGCGGAATTGCGAGATTGCCGCCGAGCGCCGCGCCGTGCGCGAGTGCGTCGGCGTCGAGCCGGCCGGCGTCGCACGCGCGTTCGATCGGCGCGACCGCGGCGGCGGGAATCACCTGCCGCGCGGCGAGCGCACGCGCGAGCGCGGCCTCGACGTCGAGCATCCGCTGGATCGTCGCGCGCGGCGACCAGATCCGGTTGAGCGGCTCGGTGCCGCAAATGAGGGAGGTCAGGCGGGCGCTGTCTTCGAGCATGGCATCAGAGTGGGGAAACGGCGTGCGCCTATTGTCTACCCAAGCGTGCCGGCGTGCGCGCGATCGCGCGCGCCGGCACGCTTGCCGTTCAGGCCGCGGCCTTGTGCGTCGCGTCGATCAGCGGCACGCCGGTCAGCTTCTGCAGTTCGTCGAACGACAGGTCGGTGAAGATCTCGCTCACCGCGAGGCCGTCCGCCGTCACGTCGAGCACGGCGAGATCGGTATAGATGCGGCTCACGCACTGCACGCCGGTGACCGGATACGAGCACTGCGCGACGATCTTGCTCTCGCCCTGCTTCGTCAGATGTTCCATCATCACGAACACCTGCTTCGCGCCGATCGCGAGGTCCATCGCGCCGCCGACGGCCGGAATCGCGTCGGGCGCGCCCGTATGCCAGTTCGCGAGGTCGCCGTTCGCCGACACCTGGAACGCGCCGAGCACGCAGTAGTCGAGGTGGCCGCCGCGCATCATCGCGAACGAATCCGAGTGGTGGAAATACGCGCCGCCGGTGAGCAGCGTCACGTGCTGCTTGCCGGCGTTGATCAGCTCGTCGTCTTCCTCGCCGGGCGCCGGCGCCGGGCCCATGCCGAGCAGGCCGTTCTCGCTGTGCAGGAAGATTTCCTTGCTCGGATCGAGGTGGTTCGCCACCAGCGTCGGCACGCCGATGCCGAGGTTCACGTACGCGCCTTCGGGGATGTCCTGGGCGACGCGCTTGGCCATTTCATCGCGGGTCAGTCGTTTCATGTCGGGTCTCCTCTGCTGTCAGGCGGCTTGCGATGCACGTTCGGCGGCCAGCTCGGCCGCATGCGCGGCCTGCGGCACTTCGACGACACGCTGCACGAAAATGCCCGGCGTCACGATGTGTTCCGGATTCAACCAGCCGAGCGGCACGACTTCCGACACCTGCACGATCGCGACCTTCGCGGCGCTGGCCATGATCGGCCCGAAGTTGCGCGCGGTCTTGCGATACACGAGGTTGCCCCAGCGATCGCCCTTGTATGCCTTCACCAGCGCGAAATCGGCGTGGATCGGCGTCTCGAACACATACGACTTGCCGTCGATCACGCGCGTTTCCTTGCCTTCGGCCAGCTTCGTGCCGAAGCCCGTCGGCGTGAAGAAGCCGCCGATGCCGGCGCCCGCCGCGCGGATCCGCTCCGCGAGGTTGCCCTGCGGCACGAGCTCCAGCTCGATCTCGCCCGCGCGGTACAGCGCGTCGAACACCTGCGAGTCGCTCTGGCGCGGGAACGAGCAGATGATCTTGCGCACCCGCTTCGCCTTGAGCAGCGCCGCGAGGCCCGTCTCGCCGTTGCCCGCGTTGTTGTTGACGATCGTCAGGCCGCGCGCGCCCTGCTCGATCAGCGCGTCGATCAGCTCGGACGGCATGCCTGCCGTGCCGAAACCGCCGATCATGATGGTCGCGCCGTCGTGGACGTCCGCGACCGCCGATTGAAGCGATTCGAAAATCTTGTTGACCATGTCTCTTCCTGATACGAACCCGCGGCACGATGCGCGGCCTGTCGAGGGGGCACGCGCGTGTCGCGTGCCGCGTCGAAGGCCGTCGTCGACCTTCGGCATTTGTTCGCTAATCGAACCTAGATTCGATTAGCGAACGATGCGCCGATCATAGAGTCGTGCACAGCGCGTTGTCAAGGCGGGATCCCTCGGGGGGTGTCTGGTCGTCGAACGGCAGGCCGACGTAGTTTTCGGCGAGCGACTGCGCGGCGGCCCGCGAGCGCGTCACGTACTTCAGCTCGGCAAACTTCAGGCGATTGACGAACGGCGAGTCCTCCGGCGACGAGTGCAGCATGTTCGTCATGAAGTACGAGAAATGCTCGGCGCGCCACACGCGTTCGAGACAGGTCGCCGAATAGCGCTCGAGCGGCGTCGCGTCGCCGTTGCGGTAGCGCGCGCCGAGCGCGCGGGACAGCGCGCGGACGTCGGCCACCGCGAGGTTCATCCCCTTCGCGCCGGTCGGCGGCACGATGTGCGCGGCGTCGCCCGCGAGGAACAGGCGGCCGTGCTGCATCGTCTCCGACACGAAGCTGCGCATCGGCGTCACGCTCTTCTGCGTGATCCGGCCCTCGGTCGGCGTCCAGCCGGTGTCGTTCGAGAAGCGCGTGTGCAGTTCGTCCCAGATCCGCGCGTCGGACCATTCGGCGAGGTCTTCGTCGGGCTTGCATTGCAGGTAGAGGCGCGTGACCGTCGGCGAGCGCATCGAGAACAGTGCGAAGCCGTTGTCGTGATGCGCGTAGACGAGCTCGTCGAGCGAGGGCGCCGCGTCGGCGAGGATGCCGAGCCAGGCGAACGGGTAGACGCGCTCGAACGTGTTCAGCCGCTCGGCGGGAATGGTCTGCCGCGCGATGCCGTGGAAGCCGTCGCAGCCGGCGATGTAGTCGCAGTCGATGCGGTCCGCGCGGCCGTCCGCGTGCTTGAACGTGACGAACGGGTGCTCGCTTTCGATATCGTGCAGCGCGACATCGCTGACTTCGAAGTGCATCTGGTGCCCATGCGCGTCGCCGGCCGCGATCAGGTCGCGCACGACTTCGTGCTGGCTATAGACGGTGATCGCACGCCCGCCGGTGAGCGCGCTCAGGTCGATGCGATGGCGCTGGCCGGAGAACAGCAGCTCGATGCCGTGATGTTCGAGCCCTTCGCGGCGCATCCGCTCGCCGAGGCCGGCTTCGTTCAGCGTGTCGACGGTGCCCTGCTCCAGCACGCCGGCGCGGATGCGGTTCTCGCAGTATTCGCGCGAACGCGCTTCGACGAGGACGGAATCGACGCCTTGCAGGCGCAGCAGATGGGAAAGCAAAAGGCCGGACGGACCGGCGCCGATGATGGCGACCTGGGTGCGCATTGTTCGTCTCCTGAACATTGGTTCGAATAATGGAACCCATTTGAGCGCTTTCCCGACTATGCGGCAACGCGATTTTGGAGATAAGTTGTATACGTTTCCCGGATACCGGCCTCACGATGGATACGCTCGATCTGAACCTGATTCCCTACCTCGTCGCGCTCGACGACACGCGCAACGTCAGCCGCGCCGGCGACCTGCTCGGCGTCAGCCAGCCGCGCGTGAGCACCGCGCTCGGCCGCCTGCGCGAGTATTTCGGCGATCCGTTGTTCGTGCGCACGTCGCGCGGAATGGAGCCGACGCCGCGCGCGCTCGCGCTGCTGCCGGCCGCACGCGATGCGCTCGCGCAGATCGAGCGCGGCCTCGTCGCGCCGCACGACTTCGATCCGGCGGCAAGCACGCATACGTTCTCGATCGCGCTGTCGGACGTCGGCGAGATCGTGTTCCTGCCGAAGCTGCTGCAGGCGTTCGCGACGCGCGCGCCGCACGCGAACCTGCGCTCGGTCTCGCTCGGACACGACGAAGTCGGCCGCGGCCTCGAAGCCGGCTCGATCGATCTCGCGGTCGGCTACTTCCCCGATCTCGACGGCAACAACTTCTTCCAGCAGCGTCTGTTCACGCACCGGTTCGTCTGCCTGATGCGGCGCGGCCATCCGCTCGAACAGGCGCGCCCGTTCACGGCCGAGCAGTTCCTCGCGTGCGGGCATGCGGTGGTGCGCGCCGAGGGGCGCAGCCAGGAGGTGCTCGAGAAATACCTCGCGAAGCAGCGCATGCACCGCCGTGCGGTGCTCGAGACGCCGCACTTCATGAGCCTGCCGTTCATCCTGAGTCGCACCGACCTGATCGCGACGGTGCCGCATGCGATCGGCTATGCGTATGCGGCCGAACATGCGTTCATCGTGCCGGTCGAGCCGCCGTTGCCGCTGCCGCGCTTCGACCTGAAGCAGCACTGGCATCGCAAGTTCCACAACGATCCGCGCACCGCATGGCTGCGCGGCGTCGTCGCGTCGCTGTTCAACGACGAGCAGGACGAATGGCCGAAGTGACGCGGGGTGTGCGGCAGGCCGCACGCACGACCCGCGAAAGCATGAAACAATGCCCGGATATCCGCGCCGCCGCAGGCGGCCGCATTCGATGGAGCGACTAGATGGGTAAAAAATCCGTGCGGCCCGAGCCGGCCGCATCCCGGCCGAGCCGGAAAGAAGCCGAGGATGCCGTTCGCGTGCTGCTGCGCTGGGCCGGCGACGATCCCGCCCGCGAAGGCCTGCTCGACACGCCGGCACGCGTCGTGCGCGCCTATGAAGAGTTCTTCGCCGGCTACGCGCTGGAGCCGCGCGATATCCTCGCGCGCACGTTCAGCGAAGTCGACGGCTACGACGAAATGATCGTGCTGAAGGACATCCGCTTCGAGAGCTACTGCGAGCACCACATGGTGCCGATCATCGGCCGCGCGCACGTTGCGTATCTGCCGAACCATCGCGTCGTCGGCATCTCGAAGCTCGCGCGCCTCGTCGACGCGTTCGCGAAGCGCCTGCAGATCCAGGAAAAGATGACCGTGCAGATCGCCGACACGCTGTTCGACGTGCTGCAGCCGAAGGGCGTCGGCGTGATCCTCGAAGCCGCGCATCAGTGCATCTCGACGCGCGGCGTGCACAAGCCGGGCGTCGAGATGGTCACGTCGCGCATGCTCGGTACGTTCCGCACCGATCCGTCGACGCGGCGCGAATTCCTGTCGATCGTCGCGAATCCTTCTTCAGTCAACCTGACGAATACGTAATGCAGTCCACGAAGCAAGCGGCAAACGCGCCGGTCGTGCTCGTGACCGGCGCCGCGCGCCGGGCCGGGCGCGCGTTCGCCGAGTATTTCGCCGCGCACGGTTATCGCACCGCGGTCCATTACGACCGCTCCGCCGATGCCGCTCAGGCGGCGGCCCGCGCGATCGCCGAACGCGGGCACGATTCGGTCGCGCTGCAGGCCGACCTGTCGGATGCCGCGCAGATCACCACGCTGATCGACCAGGTATATGCGCGCTTCGGCCGCCTCGACGTGCTGGTCAACAACGCGTCGGTGTTCTGGCAGGACCATTTCCCGAGCTTCGACCTCGCGGCGTTCGACCAGGCGTGGGCCGTCAACTGCCGCGCGCCGATCCTGCTCACGCGCGCATTCTACGAACGGGCCCGCGCGGCCGGCACGCAGGGCGTCGTCGTCAACGTGGTCGACCAGAAGATCAAGGAAAACTTCCACCGCGACCATTTCAGCTACACGGTCGCGAAGGCCGCGCTCGGCAACCTCACGCAGATGCTCGCGCTGTCGTCGTCGCCGGTGCTGCGCGTGAACGCGGTGTTCCCCGGCCTGATGCTGCCGAGCGACGACCAGACGCAGGCCGACTTCGAACACGCGAGCCGCGCATCGACGCCGCTCGCGCGCATCGCCGGCCCCGACGACGTCGCGGGCGCGATCCTGCTGCTGACGGGCAGTGCGTACAACGGCGTGGATTTCGTCGTCGATGCGGGGCAGAACCTGATCCGCGTCGACCAGGACGTGCTGTACAAGCATCGCTCGCCGGCCGGCAAGCACTGACGAACGGCCGGGTCGGCGGCAGCCATGTGCGCCCTTCGCACGCCGGCGCGCGGGTATCGGCATACGCCTTCCCCTGCGCTGCGCGAACGACCGTTACGCCGTTCGCGCGCCGCGTTACGGCTTCTCGGCGCTGCCGCCTTCGCGAACCTTGCCCTGCGCGACGCTCGTGCCGGGCGGCACGCTGTGCGTGAGCCACACGTTCCCGCCGATCACCGAACCGCGCCCGATCGTCACGCGGCCGAGAATCGTCGCGCCCGCGTAGATCACCACGTCGTCCTCGACGATCGGATGCCGCGCATTGCCCTTCACCAGCGCGCCGTCGCCATCGGCCGGGAAGCTCTTCGCGCCGAGCGTGACGGCTTGGTACACGCGCACGCGCTCGCCGATGATCGCGGTTTCGCCGATCACCACGCCGGTGCCGTGGTCGATGAAGAAGCTCGGGCCGATCTGCGCGCCCGGGTGAATGTCGATGCCGGTGGCCGAGTGCGCGATTTCATTGATGAAACGCGCGAGCAGCGGCACACCGAGTTGGTGCAGCGCATGCGCGAGCCGGTGGTGCATCATCGCGAGCACGCCGGGGTAGCACAGCAGGATCTCGGTGATGTGCTGCGCGGCCGGATCGCCCGCGTAGGCAGCCTGGATGTCGCTGACCAGCAGCGCACGAACCGCCGGCAACTGCCGGCCGAACTCGCGCGCGATCTCGAACGCGCGTTCGTCGAGTTCGGCGAACGGCGTGTCCGCATGCTCGGGCAGGAACGGCAGCGCGCGGCGGATCTGTTCGGACAGGATCCGCAGCGTGCTTTCGAGCGTGTGGCCGACGTAGTAGTCGACGCTTTCGTCGGTCAGATCCGGCGCGCCGTAGTGCGTCGGAAACATCGACGCGCGCAGGCCGGTGACGATCTTGCAGATCGCGTCGCGCGACGGCAGCTCGCGGATGCCGCGCGGATGTCGCGTGCGATGAAGTTCCTCGCGCGATTCGCGCAAGCCGGCAACGATTTCTTCGAGGCCCCACTGACGGGCGGGTGATGTCGACATATGCCAATGCAGGCGGCCGCGCTCGATCGCACGGCCGCTAATAAAGTGACGGGTTCCAGAAGATTACCGCGTTTTCGTCCGGCAGCGGCACGCCCGGGGATCGGCCGGACGGCCGATGCCGCCATCGCGCGACGGCGTCAGATCGTAATACTGCTCGCATCGATCCAGCGCACGGCCCAGTCGCGCGCGTGCGCGATCGCGTCGCCTTCGTCGTTGAACTGGAGCTCGGTCGGAAAAAAACGGTTCGCGACGAGTTCCCCGTCGCTCGATCGGGAGATCACGACGTAGGGTTTGAACGAGCCGTCGCTGGCGCGCGCGGGCGCGCAATTCAACAGATAACCGCGGTGCGTGAAGGCAGTAGTCGCTTGCATGAATCCGCCACCTCTAGTCCCTTGATTTGTTGTTCACTACCCGTCTTAAGGGTGCTGCGGCGCCCCGGTGCGGGCAGAGGCGGCGAGACCGCTTCCCCTGTCGCCGCTTCGCAGGAAATGAATCATACTCTGTAGAAAACGGGTCTTCTAGCTGAAATAAATCATGACAAATCAGCGCGCGCGGCACGACGGCGGCGACCGTCCGCGCGCCGTTTTCCCGTCTTGCCCGGAACGGGATTTGCTTCGATCCGGAGCGCTTCGCCGCCAGGAGAGCCGTGATGGAAACGACAGCTCCAGCCCGCGCCGCGCGTCCGCGCAGCATCGAACTCGACAACGACGACACGCACGACAGCACCGTCGACACCGACGGCAAGAATCGCGAGGCCGCGCGTCTCGCGAGCGGCCGCGCCTTCTCGCCCGACCAGATCACGCACAGCAACGCGTCGCTCGTCAATGCGATGCCCGAGGCCGGCGACGGCTTCGCCGGCTTCGACAGCCGGCCGGGCGGCAATCATCCGGCGTTCGCGCTGCGTGCCGGCTACATGGTGATCGAGAAGGGGTTCGACGCGCCGTCGCACGCGGACGACGCGCTGTACGGCCCGGTTCACCGGATGTACGGCAGCGCTTACTGGCCCGGCCATGGACGCCGGCCGGAACGGGTGATCGAAATCACGCCGGTGCCGCGGTGACGCGCGCGGCGTTTGAATCGACCGTTCGTTTGGCGGGTCGGTGCGCGGCCGATGACCGATGGCGGCGGAGCGACGCGCGCGTTCGCGCGCTGGTCCTCCGAATCGGCGCTGGAATCGATATCGGCGCCGGGTTCGCGTTCGACACTCGGGTTTCGCGACGTCGATGCATCGGCGTTGATCGAAGTCACGTGATCGCGACACGGATGATATTCAATGCACACTCGCGACGACCGGCACGTCGCTGCAAAGTCCCTGCCGTTGGTTTACCCTGCCTCGCAGCGACGCACGGCCTGCTCGGCCGTTCCGCCGACTTCCGTTCAACCCGCCACCTGGAGACACCATGTACAAGCGCATTCTGGTTGCCATCGACGGCAGCGACACGGCCCGCCACGCGTTCGATGCCGCCCTCGCGCTCGCGAAGGAGCACGGCGCCGAACTGCAACCGTTCTACGTCGTCGAAAACGCCGCGATCTACTACAACGTGCCGGGCTACGATCCGTCCGTCCTGCGCGACCAGCTCATCGCGCAAGGCAATGCGCTCGCGGCGGAGTTCAAGAAGCTGATGCAGGCGGCCGGCGTGAAGGGCGAGACGGTGACGAGCGAGGCGTCGTCCCTCAACGACGTGTCGACGCTGATCCTCGACGGTGCGAAAGCGTTCGGCGCCGACCTCCTCGTGCTCGGCACGCACGGCCGCCGCGGGTTCCGTCGCCTCGTGCTCGGCAGCATCGCCGAACAGTGCGTGCGGCATGCGACGCTGCCCGTGCTGCTGATCCCGGCCGCCGCGCATACGGACGATCAGGAAGGCTGAGCGGTGTCGGCATGCGTGCATGCCGATGCGATGCCCGCGACATGTGCGCACGGTCGCGACGTTTTGTCACCCGACAGCGGCAACTTGCGGTGGGACAATGATTCGGTCGATTCAATGCCGGAGTAAACGATCATGTTGACGCCCGTCGCCACACGTCCCGCCGCCTCGTCCCATGCAGGCAACTGGGCTCCCCGCCAGGCACCGCACTGCTCGTCGTGCGCAATGCGGCACCTGTGCATGCCGCAGGGCCTCGCACCCGAAGCGCTCAGCCGCCTCGAATCAGTCATCTGCGCGGCGCG
Organism: Burkholderia sp. RF4-BP95; assembly: GCF_001521985.1. NCBI lineage: Bacteria > Pseudomonadati > Pseudomonadota > Betaproteobacteria > Burkholderiales > Burkholderiaceae > Burkholderia > Burkholderia sp. RF4-BP95. The sequence continues at coordinate 194,142 of NZ_LOSX01000087.1, forward strand.
TCCGGTCAAGCGCGGCGAAGCGCTGTTCCGCGAAGGCGACACCTTCGACAACCTGTACGCCGTGCGCTCGGGTTCGCTGAAAACCGTCGCCACGCGCCACGACGGACGCGAGCAGGTCACCGGCCTCCACCTCGCGGGCGAAGCGCTCGGCCTCGACGGCATCTGCGACGACACGCACCCGCGCACCGCGGTTGCGCTGGAAGACAGCTCGGTCTGCGTGATTCCGTACAGCGCGCTCAAGTCGCTGTGCTCGGAAGCCGGCACGATGCAGCTGCGCATGCACAAGCTGATGAGCGAGCAGATCGTGCGCGAAACGTCGCAAACCATGCTGCTCGGCTCGTTGAACGCCGAAGAGCGCGTCGCCGCGTTCCTGCTCGACGTGTCGTCGCGTTACCTGAAGCGCGGCTACTCGCCGTCGGAATTCAACCTGCGGATGACGCGCGAAGACATCGGCAGCTACCTCGGCATGACGCTCGAAACGGTCAGCCGCACGCTGTCGAAGTTCCAGAAGCGCGGCCTGATCGAAATGCACGGCCGCCTCGTACAGATCGTCGACTTCGACGGCCTGCACCACGTCTGACCCCGCGCGACGCGTATCCTGCGCGCCGCCGCTCGCCACCGTCCGCCGCGCCCGCTTCGATCAGTCGAGAAACAGCGCGGCGCGCGCCTTCAGCGCCGCGCTGAAATCGTCGAGCCAGCCGATCGACAAACGCCAGCTCTGCCAGTACAGGTCGATATCGACGGTCCGCCCGCGCGACATGTCGACCAGTTCGCCCGCCGCCAGTTGGCGATCGACCATCCGGTCCGGGCACATTCCCCATCCCAGCCCCGTTTCGCATGCACGCAGGTAGCCCGCGACGTGCGGGATCCAGTGTTGCGGTGGATCGAGGTCCGCGCGCGTCACGCGCCGGATGAAGCGCGCCTGCAAACCGTCCTTCGGATTGAACATCACGCACGGCGCACGACGTAGCGCATCGCGCGTGATGCCCGCGCCGAAATAGCGGTCGTAAAACGCCGGCGAACACACCGCGCGATAGCGGATGCGCCCCAGCCGCGTCGACCGGCATCCCTGGATCGGCTCGGCCTGCGCGGTCACCGCGCCCTGCACGCTGCCGTCGCGAATGCGCGCGGCCGTGTAGTCCTGGTCGTCGATCACGAGGTCGAGCAAGGTCTCGCGCTCGGTGCAGAACGGCCCGACCGCATCGATGAACCAGGTCGCGACGCTGTCGTCGTTGACGGCCACGCGCAACATCGGCCATGCGCTTGCGATTTGGCCGGGCAATGCCGGCATCCGGCCACCCAGTTCGGCCTCGAGCAACTGCACGCGCTCCGTATGCCGGCACAGCAACGCGCCCGACGTCGTCGCGACGCACGGCTGCCCGCGCTTGACGAGCACGCTGCCGACGCGCTCCTCCAACAGTTTCACGCGCTGCGATACCGCCGATGGCGTGACGTTCAGCTCCCTGGCCGCCCGTTCGAACGAGCCATGCCGGATCACCGCCGCGAGAGCGTCGAGCAATGCGTAGTCGAGCATTAGATTTCCTTAATCGGCATTAGATGAATTAGCTTCTCTTATGATCCGGCTGACCGCAGACTAGCGCCAACCGATTCACCCGTCTACTGCTCCATCACTTCCCATCATGAACTGGATCGCTTTTTCCCACGGCGCCGCCCTGTGCGGGTCGCTCATCGTGACCATCGGTGCGCAGAACGCGTTCGTGCTCCGGCAAGGCATCATGCGCTCGCATGTCGGCAAGATCGTGCTGCTGTGCGCGCTGTCCGACATGATCCTGATCGGCGCGGGCGTCGGCGGCGCATCGGTTCTCGTCGAGCGCTATCCGACCTTCGTCCACATCGTGCTGTACGTCGGCCTCGCATATCTCGCGTGGTTCGGCATCAACGCGCTGCGTCGCGCGTTCAAGCCGGGACACGAAACGCTCGACTTGCGCGGCGATGCCGTCGCGCCGCCGACGCAGAGCGCGGTCGCGATCGTGCTGATGACGCTCGCGTTCACGTGGCTCAACCCGCACGTGTATCTCGATACGTTCCTGCTGATCGGCACGGCCGGCGCGCGCGAGCCGGAAGGCTCGCGGCTTGCGTTCGCGATCGGCGCGATGGCGGTCAGCGTCATGTGGTTCCTCGGGCTCGGATACGGCGCGCGGCTGCTTGCGCCGTGGTTCCGCAAGGCCGTCGCGTGGCGCGTGCTGGATGGTGCAATCGGCAGCATGGTGCTGTTTCTGGCGGCCGTGCAGTTGCGGTAACGGATTGAAGCGCCGATCGATCGCGGGCGGCAACTTTGCCGCCCGTTTTTCGTTCCGCTCCGTCGAAGTGGTGCGATACGCCGGATCTCCGCCTGCCTCTCCCCGGATGCCTCAAGATTCAGTTCCGGATCGAACGCCGCCGCACGGATCATCCATCTGCCGGACGGACAATCCGCCGTCCGCTGCACGATTCCGCCCGATCAGCGAGAATGTTCCGGTGTCCGCGACAACGGCGAAAGCGCTTCGCCCGTTCGCCTTCCCGTCGCATTCATCCCGGCCAATCCTGTCGTCTCATCCCGTCACCCCTCAGATTCCGGAGAGCAACATGGCACTACGCACCCTCGGCACGTCGGATATCCAGGTTTCCCCGCTCGCCTTCGGCGGCAACGTCTTTGGCTGGACCGTCGACGAGAACGCATCGTTCGAACTGCTCGACGCGCTCGCCGACACCGGCATCAACTTCATCGACACGGCCGACGTCTATTCGGCCTGGGTGCCCGGCAACAGCGGCGGCGAATCGGAAACGATCATCGGCAAGTGGCTCAAGCGTTCCGGCAAGCGCGATCAGGTCGTGATCGCGACCAAGGTCGGCCTGCTCGCGGCGCGCGCCGGCCTGACGAAGGACAACATCCTGAAGGCCGCCGACGATTCGCTGCGCCGCCTGCAGACCGACTACATCGACCTGTATTTCTCGCACCGCGATCTCGCCGACACGGCACCGCTCGACGAAACGCTCTCCGCTTACCAGACGCTGATCGACGCGGGCAAGGTGCGCATCATCGGCGCGTCGAACTACAGCGGCGCACGCCTGCGCGAAGCCGCCGACGTCAGCAAGCGCAACGGCCTGCCCGCGTATCAGGTGATCCAGCCGGAATACAACCTGATCGACCGCGCCGAGTACGAGCGCGATCTCGAACCGGTCGTGCGCGACCTGAAACTGGGCGTCGTCAACTACTACGCGCTCGCGAGCGGCTTTCTGTCGGGCAAGTACCGCAGCGAAGCCGACCTGAAGAAAAGCGTGCGCGGCGATCGCGTCGCCCGTTATCTCGATGCGCGCGGCCTGCGCATTCTCGCGGCGCTCGACGACGTATCGGCGAAGCACGGCACGCAACCGGCCGCGATCGCGCTCGCATGGCAGATCGCGCGGCCGACGATCACCGCACCGATCGCGAGTGCGACGTCGCTCGGGCAGCTCGCATTGCTCGGAGAGGCGATCCGCGTGCGACTCGACGAGGAAGACATTCGCAAGATCGACGCAGCGAGCGCGGTCTGAGGTTGCGGGCAACGGGCCTGCGGCTCGAAGCGCCGACTCACAATGAACCGTCGCCGACTTCATGCGCGAGGCCGCCCGGGCAACGTCACTGCATCGTGGCCGAGCCTTTTCCCTCTTTTGCTACCCGGACTGGACTCGATGCGCCGGACCAGAGCAAAGCCGGCAGTTGCCGCGACGACAGAACCGGCTCGTCCGCAGCACGTAATCCGGGCAAACGATGCCACGCCACGCCGGGTTCGCGGTGATGCTGTTGGTGATAGTTGATGTGGTACGGCCAGATAAGGAAGCGCCCCAGTAACCCAACGCGCCACGAGTAAGTCCAGTCGTGCCAGCCTGCCGTGACGCCCGGGCCACCGCTGTGTTCCGCCATGCTGCGGATCTTCTGCAGCAGTGCCCCGATCGTCACGAGAGGAACGAACCAGAGCGCTGCCAGGGTCAGCAGTTCGCGCGCCGTGCATCCATGGACCAGCGGCGCCAGCAAAATGCCCCAGATCACCATCGCCGAAAGCCCCGAGCGTGACATGGTCGCACCTCGCCTGTTCGCCCGCCGGTAGGCGCGCATGTTTTTCACCATGTTGACGACGAGCAGATCGCCGAGCAATTGCCGGATGAGCGGGAGCGTGTCGAGCGGCCCGAACTTCCATGGCTGCGCGTGATACAGATAATTCCGCTCGGGATCCTGCGAAGTCCCGACGTGACGATGATGGGCGAGATGCAGCGGTCGATAGAATTCGACCGGCACGAGTCCCGGTACGCCGATTGCGACGTTGATCAGAAAGTCGTTCGCGAAACGGCGGCGCGTCAAATGATAGTGCGTCGCGTCGTGATACAGGATGAATAGCGCGTGTTGTCGGGTCGCGACAACGACGGCCGCGACGAGGTAGCCTGCCCAGTGCGCAGCCGACAACGCCACTCGCAGCGTGACGATGATGCAGAGCCATTCGAGCAGCAATGCCCCCGCCGTACGCAAGTCAACGTCGAGACGAACGAGCACGGCCGTCGCACCGCCCACGCCAATGCCGAGCGCGACTCCGGTGAGCATGTCCGCGACCAGATGCTGCCCCGTCGTCAGGACCGTGAACGCCAACACTGCGCTCCACGCAGCGTAATAGCACGCGGCACGAACGCGTAGCGCCGTCAGCACCACCGTGATCGCCACCGGCAGCGCAACATGCCCGCATGGACTCGCGGCGAGCGGCGTGTCGATCCGGTACAGCCATGCGAGCCATCCTGTCGCGGCCGGCGGACGAACGACCGCGGTCGGCCAGAACAGATGACTGACGAGGCACAGGCCTGCGGCAAGTGCACCTGCGAAAAAGGCGGGCAACAGCCAGGCACGGCGCCGACCGAACCAGACGATCGACGGCATCACGAGCGCGTAGCTCAAATAAAGCGGCACGCTGGCGGGCACGCGCGGTACAAGTGCATCGTACCGCCCCGGCCGCAACAGCACGACGGGCGCCATCGGTGCGTGCGTGACCCAGAAGTACAGTACGCCCGACACGGCCACGTAGACTGCGAGCCACCGCCACGCATCGAACGCTGACGGTACGCTGGAAACGGAAACGGAAGGTATGGCGCGCATGGGAAAAAAGGGAGCGGCTCGATCGCGTATCATGATAAATCGTTTCAGCTTGCATGAATAACGACGCTATGCCGCTTCGAGCCAGTTCCATCACGCGTGCGCAACTGCGCGACGTCGACGTTGCAGATATGTATGCGCTCTACTCGACCTGCTACCGGGATACGGAACGGGCACGCTTCGAGCACGATCTCGACGACAAGACACATTGCGTCATCATGCGCGACGACACGGGTGCACTGCGCGGCTTCTCTACGCTGAAACTCTACGAACAGCAGTGGCGCGGCACGACGCTGCGCATCCTGTTTTCCGGCGATACGATCGTGGATCCCGCGTGCTGGGGCAGCCAGCAACTCGCATTTTGCTGGATCCGGCTCGCCGGTGAACTCAAGCGCCACGCGCCCGATCTGGCGCTCTACTGGTTTCTCATCTGCAAGGGTCATCGAACGTACCGCTACCTGCGCGCGTTCGCGCACGACTTCATCCCCCGATTCGATCGGCCTGCTGAACCTGCGAGTCAGGCGTTGCTCGACCATCTGGCTGTCGAGCGCTTCGGGCACGCATACGACACCGCGTCCGGCGTGCTCGACTTTGTGGTGCCGCAAGGCCGCCTCACCACCGCCCTGGCCGATGTTCCGGACATGCACCGGAGACTGCCGGACGTCGCTTATTTTCTCGAACGTAATCCCGACTACGCGCGCGGCAACGAGCTCGTCTGCCTGTGCGAACTGACGCCGGAAAACCTTCGGCCGATGGCAAGGCGGATCTTCACCGGTGAATGAGCCGATGACGCGGATCCGTCCAGCCACTGCGGTCGACAACGAGCGACTCTTGGCGTTTCAAACGCGCTACGCGATGCGCGGCGACATGCCGCTTCGTTTCGATCGCTCACCGGATTACTTCGCGCTGCATCGGTGTCATTCGAACGACTATCGAACCTGGCTCGCGGAGGACAGCGCCGGTCGCGTCAAGGGGATGGCCAGCATGGTCGTTCGCGACGGCTACCTCGCCGGCGAGAAACAGCGCATCGCTTACCTCGGTGACTTACGCATCGCACCCGATCGTGAACTGGCGCGCACGTGGGTCGACTATGTCGTCGATCGCCTCGCCGATCTTGCCCGGAACGAAGATGTGCTACATACGTACTGCTGTGTTATTCGCGACAACCGGATCGCAACGCAATCGCTATTCAGGACAGGCAAGCGGACCCAGCTCGGATTTCGACATTGGCGCGGCTACAGTAACGTATCGATCTACGCGCGGCGTATTGCTGCGCGGTGCGCCGGCTCCGTCAGGATCACGGGCGCGTCAGCCACCGATGCCGACGCGCTCTGCGCATTCCTGGACCACGAGTCGCGCTTCCAACCTTTCGGTTGCGTCTTTACTGCGGACGAATTCGCGCGCCGCCTGAGCACCTGGCCCGACTTCGGGATCGAGCGCTTTCTGGTCGCACGCGACACGCACGGTCGTATCGTGGGCTGCGTGGCCCCGTGGGATGCGGGACGTATCAAGCGCATCGTCCTGGAACGTTTGCCGCGCTCACTCGGTGCGCTGCGTTACAGCTTCAACGCTATCGCGCCGTTGCTCGGTCGCCCCACGATCGCAGCACCCGGCCAGCCGCTTCGTGACATTTACCTGACTCATCTGCATGTGAGCGGACGCGACCCGGCCATCGCGCATGCGCTGCTCGATGCGGTCTGGCAACGAGAGCGGAGCCGCTACGCCTTGCTGCAGCTTTGCTTGTACGATCACGATCCGCTATGGCCCGCGCTGCACGGCTATCGGTACACCGCACTGCCGATGGATCTATACACGCTATCCACACCCGGCGCGTGCGCACTCGATCCGGGCGGTACCGAAGCGATCCCGGGATTCGAGATCTATCTCGTCTGACCGCTCGCGACCGCTGCCACTCGCGTCTCGTTCAGGAGCGTGACGAGTGCAAGCCAAAACCGCCCCGCATCGAAACCGGCGCCGCCAAGTACAGGCTGGCCATGGTCGAGATGCGGCACACACACTTGCGGCATGCCGCGTATCGTCTGATGGTCGAGATAGAATTGTCCGTCATGCGCGCAACCAGGACGGTAGCGGTCGAGGCGTGCGTGATGTGCGTCGAATCGGGACGTGCGTTCTATCGACCAGCTCACGACATGCATACAGTGCAGGCCATTGGGCAATACGGACAACAGATTCGCGATATCCGCGTCGCGCCCGCTGCCGATATCGCGCGAGCCGGCATGCAGCCAGCGTGTGCGCAGCAGTCTCCCGGCGGCTCGACCCAACCATGCTGGATCGATAGGCGCCCCTCGTTGCCCGAGCAGGCCGTCGACGATCGCACTCGGGCCGACGGGCGGCTGAACGAGTGCGATACCGTCGCAGCGAGCACGAAGCCCTGAATCCGCACGCAGCGCCGCCAATGCATCGAGGCCGCCCTTGCTATGGGCGAGGACGATGAAGCGGCGGTCATCAGGCAGGCGCGCATACAGGTCGCGCACGATATGCGCCCCCTGCTCGGCAACCCCGCGCGACGAGCGGACCGGTACACGCAGGATCGGGTGCCGCGCGGCACGCAACGCGCTCGCAGCATGCCGGAAGCAGGCAGGAATCCACTCGGAATAAAGTCCAGCAATCAGCACGATTACGGTATCCGGAGATGCGTGAGCGCCACGCGCGTGCCAACAGTCGATGAAGCGCCCGGTCCAGTCGAGTGCCGCAGGCGCCGGTTCGAACGGCGTCGATGGGTAGTGTTGCCGCCACTCGTCGAAACCGGACGGCGACCACGCCGGGCACCGCGCTCTCATGCCGGCTCCGTCGTCACGCCATCGGCAGCGAGCGCCGCGCGGGCGGCAGCCAGCGTGGCCGGATTCCCGATTCGGGCCGGGTGAAAACGCGGCGAGAACCATGCCAGCCATGCAGGCAGCACGCGGGTAACAATGCCCGGCGCACCGAACAGCCACCAGCCAAGCTGTGCCCAGCTTCGCCAATTGCCGACGTCGCGGTCGGCATGCGCAAGACGGATGATGAAATAACCCAGATCGACGATGAAGCATGCCGTGACGCCGAGCATCGCCGCCGTCCGCATGAAATAGCGCTTGATCGCGCTGCCGCCGCAGGCGCGAAATACATCGAACGCGACGGCCTTGTGTTCGGTTTCCTCGATCGCATGCCACCGCCAGATCGCGGCCATCGACGGGTCGACACCGTCGAGAATGGCCGGATCGCGCAGCAGCAGATCGGCCAGAATGGCCGTGTAGTGCTCAAGGCATGCGGTGAAGGTCAGTTGAAGTAGCGGTGACGCGACACGCCGGCACTGCTGCTGCCGTTTCCGCATGAGCGCCTCAAGTGCGTCGACCGGCATGCCCTGGCGAGCCAGGCGCCGGTTATACGCGCGATGCTCGCGGATGTGTGCGGCTTCCTGGTACAGGAAAGCATCCACTTGAGTGGCGAGTGTGCCGTCGGCCGGCAGCGCGTCGCGGTACTGCCTCACGCTGTCGACGAAAAACTTCTCGCCAAGCGGAAACATGATCGAGAACGCGTCGAAAAAGCGCGTCACGCGGCGTTTATCGCGATACCAATAGCGCGGAATGTGGTCGGCAAAGCGAAAACGCGGATTGCGCCGACGGATGTCTGCTGCGTCGTTGCGGCGTTCATGCATTGAATCGTCGGTTCGTTTGGCGGACATGGTCATGGCCGATCGTGGCGTAACGCACAGAGTCAGCGCAGGCGGGCGTATTGTTCGATGATGGCGATCGAAGGTATGCTCTGCGTCGCCGCCACCATCCATGTCCGAATTGTATGTTCGTTGCCAATGCAAGCGCCATAGATAATCGTTCGCGACGTTTCGATCGGCTGAATCTCTGCGTGCTCGCGCTGCAGAGCGTTGCATGGGCCGGTATCCTGACGTGGCTGTCGCACGGGACGAACCCCTTGCGCTGGGTATCGCTCGTACCGTTCTGCCTGATCATGCAAGGTGTATTTTCGATGATGCACGAGACTTTTCACGGTTTCGGGCATCGGCGCGGGAGAGTCAACTACTTGATGATGTGGTGGGCATCGACGATGTTCGGCGCGGCGGCAACGCTGATCCACGTGAATCATCTCGGTCACCACGTACGCAATCGAACGCCTGCGGAGCGGGTGGACTTCGTCGAGCCGGACACTTCGCTGTGGCGCAAGCGAATCGAATACTACGCGGCGATCGTCGGCGGCATCTGGTTCGCGAGTTTCGCGGGCAGCTTCATGCTGACCGTGCTACCAAGCCGCATCCCGTATGGCTGGGCGAAGTACGGACACGACAACACGTATGCGGCTGCGTTCAAAGACTTCGACCGGGCCGAATTTCGACGAATTCGATACGAGACCCTGGCAGGCGTGGCCGCATGGATTGCACTGGGTGCATTGCTCGACTGGCACGTACTCGACATCGCGCTTGCCTACGTCGCATTCGCGTTTTCGTGGTCGTCGCTCCAGTGGGTGTATCACATGCACACGCCGCTCGACGTCATCGAGGGTACATACAACATGCGTGCCCCCGCACTGATCCGCTGGGCGTTCCTCAACTTCAACTACAACCTGACGCATCACCGGCATCCGAGCCTGCGCTGGCAGGAGCTTCATGCATGCTCCGACGCGGCGGAGACGCGACCGCTATGGTACGGTTGGCTGCATGTGTTCGAGGCGCCCCGGCGCTTGCCCAGCGATCTGACACAGCTAGAAAAGACCTATTTCTGATGAGAGGACGCACGTGCGTGCACAGAATGCGTGGGCGACGTTTGCCGCTGCTGCAGAACCCTACCGCCGCGCTTGGCTGACCGCACTCGATGCGCCGGGCGACGCGCAGGCGGCCTATCTGTCACGCTTGCTCGCCGCGAATCGGAACACGGCGTTCGGCACTGCCAACGGGTTTGCCGAAATCGCAGATCCGGCACAATTTCGCGAGCGCGTGCCGGCGGCGCCCTACGCCGACATGTCCCGATGGATAGATCGTGCACTCCAGGATTCCGCTCCGATCCTGACCGCGCAAGCGCCGCGTTTCTTTGAGCGCACGAGTGGCAGCAGCGAGCAGCAGAAGCTCATTCCCTACACGCAGGCTTTTCTCGAGGAATTGCAGTTCGCGCTGATCGTCTGGCTCTCCGATCTGCACCGCGCCGTGCCCGGCGTCGCGGCCGGGCGTGCGTACTGGTCGATGTCGCCTCCAATGCAAGCGCGCGAACGCGCTCCCAACGGCATCATGATCGGATCAGAAAGCGATCTCGATTATCTCGCCGACAGCCCGCTCGTCGATCTGTTGCCGACGCTCGTCGCACCGTCGCTGTCGAGTGATGACAGGACGTGGCGCAACGAAACGTTGCGCGCGCTGATCGCTGCCGATGATCTGGCCTTCATCAGCGTATGGAGCCCGACCTTCTTGACCAGTCTGCTTCGCCCGCTGTTCGACCACGCCGAACCGCAACGCCGCGATACGCTTGCCTTTCTGTTCGATTCGCTGCCGTCGCACCGTACGGCAGCGCTGCGGCGTGCACTTGACGATGGCCACTGCGATCGGTTGTGGCCACAACTCGCCGCAGTGAGTTGCTGGATGGACGGTCCAAGCAAGCGGTTCGCGGCACATGCCCGCACCTTGTTTCCGCACGCTGCGTGGCTTCCGAAAGGCCTGTTCTCCACCGAGGCGGTGATCAGCGTGCCGTTCGGCGACTCGGCCGGCTGCCCCCTCGCCGTCTGCAGCCACTTCCTGGAGTTCCTGCTCGACGACGGAACCGCGATAGGCGTGGAAGAATTGAAGCCGGGCGATACGGTCGAGGTCGTCGTGACGACCGGAGGCGGTCTGTACCGCTATCGGCTCGGCGATCGAGTCCGTATAACCGGATATGCGGGACGAACGCCGTGCGTGGCCTTCGTCGGACGGGCTGGCACGCAAAGCGATCTGGTTGGTGAAAAGCTGGACGAAGCCTATCTGGCTGCGTCGCTTTCCGAGGTGCTGCAACCGGGCGATGAAGGTTGCGTGATTCCGTGCGCGCACGCGGATCCGCCACATTACATGCTGCTACTTGCAACCGGTACGCACGACGTCGCCATCTTGCGCGACGCTCTGGAAGAGTCCCTCGCCCGCGCTTTTCACTACCGGCACGCGCGCACGGTCGGCCAGCTTGGCCCGTTGCGCGCGGTTCGCATGCCCGGGGGCGCCGCCCAACTGGCGGATCTCGTCCAACGCGCCCACGAGCGTGCCGGCATCCGGGCTGGCGATGTAAAACCCCGCGCACTGGTAGCCAAGCCCGCCGTGGTGGACGCACTCCGCGCATTCATCGAGGACGCGTGCTCATGTTGAACATATCGATCGCATCAACGCATCCCTCTTGCGACGAATCCGTGCCGGATTTCGATGGCGAAGCTTTCGGCGCGCTCGTCGAGCAATGGTACGTCGCGTGCACCGAAGTCGAGGTCAAGCGGGACAAACCGTTCAGCACGCGCGTACTCGGCCTCGGCATCGTGCTATTCCGGGCGGCCGAGGGCGAGATCGTCGCGCTCGTCGATCAATGCGTGCATCGCGGCACCCGCTTGTCGGCCGGGAAGGTCATCGACGGTTGCCTCGTCTGTCCGTATCACGGCTGGCATTACGACCAGCACGGCAGCGTCACCCGAATTCCCAGCATCGACGGCGCGAGCGCCGCACCGACCGCTACGACCTATCCGTATCGTCAGCGCAGGTTGCCGGTGCAGACTCGGCACGGTCTCGTCTGGGTCTACCGCGGACGAGGCGATCCAGCGCTGAAGCAGCCGTTCAACATGCCACACCACGGCGAGCGGCCGTGGCAGTCGTATTACATGGTCAATACGTTCGATGGCGATCTCGGCGCGTTGGTCGAGAACTTCATGGACGTCCCGCATACGGTGTTCGTGCACGACCGGATCTTCCGCTCGTCCACTGGACGGCGACTACGGGCGACCGTTGAACTCACGCGACAGAGCGTCGAGGTCACGTATCACGATGACAGCGACAAGATCGGTATGCTGGACTGGCTGACCAATCCGGCCAGGGAACCGCTTCGGCATACCGATCATTTTTATGCACCGAACGTCACGCGGTGCGACTATCACTGGGGCAGCCGCTCGAGTTTTCTGATCATCAGTCAGATCACGCCGCTCGACACGCGTCGATCGCGCGTCTATACGTACATCGCCTATCGCTTTGCTTTGCCGGCCGCGGTGCTGCGCGCGCTGAAACCGTTACTGCATCTCTATACGCATTCCGTGATCCAGCAAGACGTGCGAATCATGCGTGCGCACCGCGAGGGACTCGACAACGCCGCAGGCTTCACCCCGTCGAGCGTGCGTGCCGACGTGGTTCATATCGCGATCGGCCGGTTGTTGGCCGCGGCGCAGCGTGGCGAACCGTTGCCCGATGCGCAATGCGGCACGAGACCGATGGAATTCGTGATCTGAGCACCGCCGGTGCGATCGGACGCGGACCGCGCAGACCGAGCGGCGCACCGCCCACGTGCCCCGTCTTTCCGTTAGCCGCCGGTCTGATCCTGGCTCGCGATCAGGCGCGCTCCGCATGCCAGCAAGTCGCCGTCGCAGGCGGCGACCTGCCCGTCGAACCGGGCGTGGCCCGACACCGTCGCAATGAAGGTCAGGCCGTGAATCGCGCAAATCGCGGGATCGTGCAAGCGCGCAATCGCGCGTCCGTTGATTCGCGAGTTCGGCGCCCCGGACACAACGCGTCCGCCGTGGCTGTGCAAATCGCCTTCGATGATGTATCGCTTTTGACCCATGACGTGTTGATCCGGTCCGTCAAAAATCCCAGCTGAACGTCTGCGGATGCGCCTGCCGCGACGCCGCGTCCGGCGGTGTCAACATGACGATCGTGGCGTGCAGCGGATCCCGCATGTTGATCAGAGCGCTCGTCTTCCCGTCGCCATAACCCATCATCAGCGCCAGCGCGGTCTGGACCCAGATCGAGCTCGTTCCAGTATCGCCGCCGATACGGCGCTGCATGTCGAAGGCGTCTTTCGGATCGTCAATGTCGATATGCTGCGGGTTGTCGTGCAGCGACTGCACCAGCAATGCGAGATCGGCGGTCGAGGCACCGGTATCGTAAAACATTCGTCCCGGTTGCTCGCCGGGCGCAAGCGTGCCCACTGCCTGCTGCCAGCCGGCGCGGATCTTTTCGATTCGCTCGCCCTTCTTCAACGGCGCCCCGTGCCCATTGCTAAGGTCAACCCGGACTGGCCGATGCAGATTGGCCAGGACCGGCCATCTGTCGTACTCCTTCAACTGCCACGTGGTCCAGGGAATGGGCACCCACGGGTTCGGCTTGAAGCCGTTCGGCATCTTTGGCGACGCGGTGTTCCAGAACTCGGGGAGCTTCGCCTGCCAATAATCCACCGGCATCTCCTTTTCACCCTTCTTCCAGTGGGCTTTCTGAAGCTGCCAAAAATAATTCCAGAGCTTGATCACGTCATAGCGCGTTTGGGTGTTGTCAATTGCCTCTGGTGCATCCACCACATATGGGCGAATTTGTCGGTCAACGCGATCCTTTCTCGTCACGAGCAATGCAACGTAACTGTCCGGATGCTTTGGTACGAAATTTCCATCTTTCGTGGACAAACCCAGATAATCGGCACCCGGAGTACCCAAATAGGATCGCGTATTGATTCCATCCTCAACCAGCAATACCACTGCCGGCAAGTCCGGCTCTCGGTCAAAAATATCAAACGCTCTGGAGACAACATCATCCCCGTTCGCAGTATGTATTTCATCGAGTCTCGTATAAAGGGTATTACCAATCCCCGCTCCGTTATCCGCGCTACTGATATGGGTTGCCATCCGGTCCGCATCCGGATCATTCTCGTTTCGCGGCGGCCCGGCAACTATCACGGGAATCGGCCAATAATCGACCCATCCGCGCAATGTATAGCCGAAAACGTTGTTTTCGCGCTTATGTCCCGCAAAGCTTCGATCACTACTCGACCACGGATATTGTTTGGGATCCTGCAGGAGCAACGTTCCATTGGCCCCCGCCTCGTCCAGCCGCATCAATAGCGCACGCTGGCGAAACCGGTCAACGGCGACGCCAAAGCGTCGTATCTCCAATGTGAACCGTGCATCGCGCGATCCCTCCCCGGCAACGACAGCCTCATTTGCGCTGGAGGGACGAGCGGCGGCCAGCGTGTCTCGAGACGCCGAGTCTCTACGCAACGAGGCACCATAGGCAATACTGACGCCTGCCGCCAGCAGTAGCGGCGGCAAGATCAACAGCGACAAGCGTCGATACATTGCAATATTTCCTCCCAAAAACCCCTCCTTTCCAACAACAAATTCGAAGACTGCGATCCATAAGAGCGTCAGGATCGCAAGTGCAAGTAGAAATATTCGTGCAGCTGGTGGTCGCGTGACGTTTGTCGTAATCATGGTGCATCGATTTGTCATTGTATCGATCGTGCCTCTTTTACATCTTCACTATTTCGGCTTTTCCTGGTTTCGCTGACCACACCGTAGGGAAAATCCTTGGGCACGATATCATCTTCCGGAAAAACTCCACTTTCGTAATAGCTGCAATTTGCTTTTACTATGCTGGATGTTACGGAGTCGAGTTTTTTCCCGAGTTTCCTCTCGGCTTTTACTATATCGCTCTCCGGAAGTCTCCAATCAGCAATAGCCCGCAGGAGTTTTGCCCAGTCCGGATCGTCAAGCACACGTGCCTGACCGACCGACACATCAAACGCGGTCGCACAGCGGTGATTTCTACGACCGCTCATGACCGCCGAGTGATATGAGCTTTCTCCCAGATGCGTATTCATCAGCCGCACCTTCGCCTCGTTGAGCGTCTCCTGCCGATAGACGACGATGTGCCCGGGCGACGGCGGTACCGTCGACACGACCCGGCCTACCTTGCACTGATCGTCGGGATCCTTGCCCGCATTCAACGACGCCGCCACCTCCGCGGAGGTCGGTAGCGTCCCATCCTCGCTTGTTGGCCAGTCGATGGTTTGCGCGGGCAATTGCTGCAACGCACCTTCGCCACTGTTCGTGCTCAATGCAATTTCCGCTTCGAGCTGGTCGATGGATTGTTTGCCGGGCGCATACTCGCCAGCACTTTTTTCCGAGAGCGGCTTTGCCTCCGTTCCAGGCAACACATTGCCTTCCATTTCGGGATCGAACGGTGGGGTCAATGCTTCGCCATTGATATTGCGCTCGGTACCGACGCCGATCTGCGTCGATTTCACCCATGTCGTGAAACCGCCGGGCAAGCCATGGGATGTTTCGCCCTTTTCTCGCATCGTAAATTTTCCGGGCGGCGTACCAACCTGAACCGGCTTGCCCTGCCGCAGACGCCGGGTAAAGACACGCTGCCGGAAAGCCGCCGACAGCAGATTGATTTTCTCGAGCTTGCTTCCCCGCTGCGCTGCACGCACGTCGATTGAGTCGGGCAAGCCCGAGCACCCCATGCCATTGACGCCACGCAGACCGACGGTCGCATCCTCCGGGCTGAAGTACATATACACTTTGCCGCGATTGTCGCGCTCGGCGAACACGACGCATTCGTTGCCTTGCAACCCGCTCAGGCGCGTCGCCTGCGCAGGATCCCAAGTTGGGCCGACGATGCCAAAATTGTCCCGTCCTGGCTCGTACTTCAATTGATCGAGTGGCGGCGTCGGATATTTACCGCCCGCCACGTGCCCAGCCAGGTTTGCCAGGGTCTTTGCACGCGCGTAGGTCGTCTGCTGCTGGTCCCCGCGTTGCAGCAGCCGATCCATGAACTCCTCGCTCAGGCTGTAGGGCGAGTCGATCAGCACCAGCGTGTCGGCAGGCCGATCGGCCGGGCCACATTGGTTTGGAATCAGCCCCTCGACGAGATAGGCCTGGGCGAGCAGCGATATCAGCGTGCCCTGACTGTGCGCAATGATGTTGACTGTCCCGTCCGGATCGATAAGGCGAATTTGCCGCACCAACGCCGCGAGCCGTCGAGCTGCCAGCAACATGTAATGCCGATTTTCCGCCTCACGAAGCGGGTGCGTCGGATCGCCCTGCATCCGGTCGAGAATTTTCGTCGTCAATCCCCCTTTGAAATTCGAGTCGAACATGTCGGGGATGTTGTTGGTCGCATTGGCGAAGAAGCCGCCGTTGCGCGCGCGGTGCTCATCGAGGCGGTTACCGAACCGGTCGACATACTGGCCGTTGACGGTCTCCTTATTGGGGTCCCGGGGCAAATCCTCCTTCCCCACGCGCAACCCCCAATAAAACGGAATCAACGGGCTTTTTGTCTCTTCGCTTTCCTGCCGACGATAGATGACGTCGTCCATGTTCTTCATCATGTCGGCGACGCTCACCTTGCTCGGGTCGTTCGCCATGCGGCCATGCGAGTACTCGGCGCCCTTGAAATCAGTGCGACCGAGGCGGTCGTTCAATCCCTCGCACAGTCCGCCTTCGACCGTGCCGAAATCCGTTCCGAGGTCATTCACGCCATGGATCAGAATCGTCGTGCACGGAAAGCGATTTTGTACGTCGGTATTGACGAACGCATCCTGCGGCCGGTTGCAATTGAGAATCGCCTGACGTTCGCCGACGATCCGGGCCGACGAGGTTGTGGTATCGGACATGGTCGCCTGCCTTAAACGTCGAAAACCTGGATGTGTGCAATGTGCATCGCGTCACTCGATGCCAGTTCCGTCAGCCCGTGTGCGTCCGAGACCCCGTTGATAACCTGGCCGTTGCGCAGCGTGATCTTGTATGGACGGTTCGGTACGGGATGCGTACCGTCATCGCCGTCGGTGCCGGGATACCGCAAGCGGAACTTCTGATCGGCTCCGCCGCGATTGAACGCCGGCGGCGCAACGTGGTCCGTGTTCGGACCGACGAAATCATGCCCCGCCGTGTGCGCGGTGAACGCACCGTCGGAACCGACCTCGACGCCGCCACCGACTTTCACGTAGCTTCCGTCTTCCGCGACGAGCCGGATCGACTTGCCCGAGATCAACACCTCGTCGCCGACCGACATGATCTGTATTCCCTTCTGCGCGGTCGCCGCAAGTGTATCCTTCTGCGCCTGCAAGACAACGGGGCCTTCACCGGCAATCGCACGGACGCCTTCTCCGCGCCCGAACAGGTGGATGCCCTGGCCACCCGTTGTGATCACGCGCTGACCGCCCACGAATTGCAGGTTCTGCCGCGCGATCTGATCGATGTTCTCGCCGGCGTACGTCACGTAAGTCTTCGGGGTGATATTGAGCGCACCCGCCTTTGCGCCGAATGCCATCAGCGCCTGAGAGTCGCCTGCGTCGGCGTTCGGCGCACGATCGTCGCCTGCAGCGCGGCCGCCCGGCGTCCATCCCTTGAAGGCGGTCACGACAGCTTGCTGTCCCGTTGCATCGGTTGCCGTGCCGCCATGCTGTCCCGCGTAATCTCCCAACGCCTTGAACAACTCCGCGCATTCTCCGAGCAACTCAACGAGTTCATCACGATCAAGCTGTCCGCCGCTCGCCTGTGTACGCGCGTATGTCGTCAGCAGCATCCCTTGCGCCGCGCGCAGCGCAGCTGCCGCGTCCGTGCGCAATTCGGCGCCTTGGCCGCGGTCTGCACCCTGTCCGTTGTCGCGTGGTTGCGTCAGGTAGCCTAGATTCAGCTGGCTATGCGCATGCTCCGATGCAAGCTGCGCGCTGATTTGCTGCGGTGTGTCGTCAAGACGAAGCTGGTTGTAGCGCTGCCCCTTGATTTCCTTCGTCTTGATACCGGAGAGAAAGCGGTTGCCCGGCAAATTGCCCGTATGAGTGAAGCTCGCCGGCATGTTCGCGCCGTTTGCCAGCACGCCGATGATGACCAGCCGGTCCGGATCCCCGCCGAGACTCCCGAGCAGAACTTCGGTGCCCACCCGCGGCAAGAAAGTCTCTCCGAAATTCGGCCCGGCCAGACTGGAGGCCACGCGGATCGGTGCGCTGTCGCTCTCATTGCTGTTCGTTCCTGCGCCCTGCGCATGCGCATGATCGCGGGAATCCTGACCGAGAATCTGCACGAACACGCAGCCATTCTCGTCGCAACTGACTTCTTCTCCATCGGCACCGACCACACGTCCGGTAATCAATGGCGTCGGCGGAAGATCGGTCTTCGGATCGTACAGCGGCGTGAGCGGCGTGCCGCGCGGCACGCACGAGAATGCATTCTCGTAGCGCGTATCCTGCCCGGACAAATCGCCATCGGTCATCGTTCGCGGCCGTTGCAGCGTATGGCTGGCCGCGAACAGCGCCTTCGCACGCTCGTTCAACCCCTTGGGCAGATTGTTCCAGAGTTCGTGGTGCAGCGACGTGATCACGAATTGTTGCTTGTCGGAAGGGAGCATGCCCCATTCGTCGTCGCCGGCGATCGTGATCCATGATCCGACGGTGAGGTCGCGAATGCCGCTGATACCGTCGTATCGAACCGCTTGCGCTTCGTGAGCCAGAATGCGGTCTTCCGTCATCCGCTCGTGGTCGGCCCACGAATCCGCCATATGCGGGACGTCGATCACGATGTCCGTCAGCAATTTCGCGAGATCGTTGCCCGATTCACCCTGGTCGATCTTCGTCGATGCGCTCGACAGGTCCACGCGGGCGTAGCGATAGTCCCACGAAGGTCGAACCGATTCTCCCGATATCAGTTGCTGGCGCATGGTCAGCGCGGTGATGGTGTCTCGCTGTTCCGTACCGGCGTCACGCGGATGAACGCGCACCGTACCCGCAGAGGACTCGCTCAGTTTCTGCGAGTCATCGCAGAACACCAGCGTATGCACGGGCGGATCGCCATCCCTTGTATCGCCGGTGACCCGCCCGGCGCGCACAAACATGGTGATGCCATCGCGGCGCGCGATCCGGGAGACAAAGCGCGCGTCAGATTCGTTGACCTGCCGTACGAAGGATCGACTTGGATAGCGAGATCTGTCCAGTTGCGACACATCGAACTCGAACGCCTGCGCGAGGGCCACACTGCGCTCTCGCCATTCGTTCAGGACGATGCCGAGTACATCGACGACACTCACGTTACGGAAGATGCGAGAGTTGGTGCGCTTGTCCAGCAGCTTCACCGCGTCGGACACGGTGAACTGGTAAACCGTCAGCTCCCCGTCGGTTCGCCCGATCTGCACGGCGCTGACGATCGCATTGATCGCGTGCAGCTGGCCGCGATCCGTAACGACACCAACCGAAACCGGTGCGCCGATGAAAAGCTTCGGAGACAGGTCGCCTTGTTGCGAAATGCAGGTCAGATAACCGTTGATGCCAGTCATCATGCTTTCGTGGATGCTCGCGTGCTGCAACGCGATTTTCGACTCCAGCGCGTGCTGCGCTTTACCCCAATTCAGCACGACGGGCCGCCGATTCGCATCGATTCCCGATACGAAATTGCGAAACGACTCTCGGATGTTCACGGCGGTCTCTCAGTTTGATTCGTTATGGGCCGCCGAATGGTGCTGTTCTATATAGGGCTAGCGGCTTCGCGCGAGTTTATCAAAGTGTCACAAGAAAATAACAATGTCGTGCATCGATTGGCAATTTTTCACATTATTCGACGAAAGATACTAAATCCCGCCGCGCCATGATGGCCGACGCGATGAGCGTGTCACGGTCTCTTCGTTTCCCGAAATATCACTTACCGAAAAACTGCGCATCCTACGCCGGCGCCGAAATCACGAACAAGCACGTCCGGTCCGCCACGTCGATCCGGGTGCCTTGTCGCAGCATAGATTCTCGACCGCCGCGGCCTCTCCATCCCCAATATTTGTCCCTTGACACCCTATCTTTCGATATATATCTTTCGATATGTTTTACGACATACAGGACACAATCATGCGACACAACTCCTCCCGCGGCCATGCCCGATGCGACGGTCATGGTGCGCATGCCGGCCCTGGCTGGTACGCCAGCATCTGGCAAGCAATCGGCCGGCATCGGCGCGGCCACGATCCATTCGGCGGCGGCCCGTTCGGTGGCCGTGGCGGACGCGGCGGCTTTGGCGATTTCGGTGACGACGGCATGCCGCGCGGCCGCCAGTTCAGCTCCGACGATCTCCAGTTGCTGCTGCTCGCGCTGGTCGCCGAGCAACCGAGCCACGGTTACGAACTGATCAAGGCGCTCGACACGCGCTCGAACGGTTTCTATAGCCCGAGCCCCGGCATGGTGTATCCGGCGCTCACGTATCTCGAGGAAGTCGGCTTCGTCGCCTCGCAGGCGGAAGGCAACCGCAAGCGCTATGCGCTGACCGACGCCGGCCGCGCGCACCTCGATGCGCAGCGCGAACGCGTCGACACCTTGTTCGCACGTCTCACGCACCTCGCGCGCAAGATGGAATTCATGCGCCGCGCGTTCGCCGGCGAATCGGCAGGCGGCGAAGCGCGGGACGAAGCGCAGCCCGGCTGGCTGCCCGAGTTCGTCGAGGCCCGCCTCGCGCTGAAGCGGGCGCTGCTCCACAAGAGCGCCGCCGACGCCGACGAACAACGGCGCATCGCCGCAATCATGCGCCGCGCGACGGCCGAAATCGAAGGAGGCACCGGCGCGTGATCCGCGCCGCCCGTCAAAACCCAAGGAGAACGGATTGATGCAGAACCCATCCGGACGCGCCGTCACCCGCGTGCGCCATACGCTCAAGTTCCGCCTGCTGCAGGTCGTGCGCGTGCACGCAGTGACGCCGCACCTGCTGCGCGTCACCCTGGGCTGCCCCGACCTCGCGGATTTCGAATCGTCGTCGTTCGACGATCACGTGAAGGTGTTTTTCCCGCCGCCCGGCGCCGACCGGCCCACGATGCCGACGCTCGGCGCGAATGGCCCCGAATTTCCCGAAGGCCAACCGAAGCCGGTCGCGCGCGATTTCACGCCGCGCCGCTTCGACCGCGCCGCCTGCGAACTCGATCTGGAATTCGTGCTGAACCATCCGGGCCCCGCATCGCAATGGGCGGCGCAGGCACGCGTCGGCCAGTGGCTCGGCATCGGCGGTCCGCGCGGTTCGTTCGTGGTCCCGATCGATTTCGACTGGCACCTGCTGATCGGCGACGATACGGCGCTGCCCGCGGTCGCGCGGCGTCTCGAGCAATTGCCGGCCGGTGCGCGCGCGGCGGTCGTGCTGGAAGTCGCGGATCGTACCGCGCAAATCGCGTTCGACACGCGCGCCGACGTGCATGAAATCTGGCGCTTTCGCGCCGAAGCCGACGCGGCAGACGGCGACGTGCTGCTGAATGCGGTGCGCGAGCTGCCGCTGCCGTCCTCCGGCGACGGTTACGTGTGGGCGGCAGGGGAAGCGCAGTCGATGCGCGCGGTGCGGCAGCACCTGACCGGCGAGCGCGGCGTCGACAAGTCGCGCATCCGCGCGGCGGCATACTGGAAGCGCGGCGCGGCGGCCGTGCACGAAACGCTGGAAGACTGACGCGAACGGGTGCCCGCGCTGCGGCGGGCTTGGCATCGGCGGGGCGGCTGGTATATATCTATGTCTGCGACGCCGCTGTCGGGCGACAGCCGCCGCAGCCCGCCCAGGAGCGCCCGGTCATGACAAAAGAAAGCCACGCTTCGCCTTTCCTTCGCAACCTGAAGATCGCCGGCTATTGCGGCCTGGCGGCCGTCGTGCTCGCGCTGTTCGTTGCGATGTGCGCGATCCTGAAGGAAAGCGCACTCGAACGTGACGCCGCACAGCACCCGGGCGAGACGCCCGAACTGCACGAAGCGGGCGGCGGCCCGTCCGCTTCGGCTGAAGCGGCCAAGACGCCCGGTTGACGGCGTCCGGCCCCTGGTTCTCCCGCTCAGGGCGCGCGCTCGCGCCCCATCATCACCGCGTGCACGACGTCGCCGATCCGTTCGAGCAGCTCGACGATGCGTTGTCCGTACAGATGCGCGGCCAGCGCGCCGGCCGTCCCGACCAGCACGCCACCGGCCATGTCGAACGGCCAGTGCACGCCCGCATACACACGCCCCCATGCAATCACGACGGCCATCGCGGCCATCACGAACCCGGTCAGCCGCGTGCTGCCGGCGAGCATCATGCCGACCGCAAGACTCCACGCGAACGTCATGTGATCGCTCGGAAACGAGCTGTCCGGCGCATGCGGAATCAGTTGCGTGCCGACGCCGACCATGAACGGCCGCGGCGAAAACCAGAAATGCCCGATCACCTGCGCGAGCGCCAGCGCCACGCACGTGCCGACGCCGGCTTCGATCGCCTGGCGGCGCGTCGGGCGCTCGCCGAAGATCCAGGTCAGCAGCAGCATCGCGGGCAGCGCATAGACGAGCCAGTCGGCGGCGAAGATCGCGACGCGAGCAGCACCGGGGTGCGACACGGCGCCGGCATTGACGGCGGAAAACAGGGTGAGATTGAGGTTCTGCATGAATGCGGTTGCGTGGGGGCGTAACGATTGGACCGGGCGTGCCGGTCGGTTGGAACGATGCTAGTGCTCACTCGCTTAAGCAATGCTTAATGCGTCGGACGGCCGGGGATAAGAACCGGGCGCGTGCGTCGCGCGCGAACGCACTTAGAGCCTGCACTGCAACACAAGTTCACGCAATTGTCACATTCCCGCGCGACCGTCTCCTGTAAAAGCTCACCAACCATCCCGTAAAGGCTCACCTTTTTCACATCGTGGCGTCATCGACGCCTGAGAATATCGGACCGCCCCATGCGCTCCATGCCGTTCGCACCGTTCGCCTCAATATTTGCGTTGCAAATAATTCGAAATCGGCAACAATTAATTCCAGATGCGGCATCGCACAACGGCAACGCACAGGCATAGGATTACGGGCTTACGAGCACTCATCCACGAAGCGATCAACAACAAGGAGTCCGCATGAAACCCAGCGATGTCCGATCGAAAGCGTTTGCGATGCCGTTGACCAGCCCCGCCTTTCCGATGGGCCCGTACCGTTTCGTCGATCGTGAGTTTCTGATCATCACGTATCGCACCGATCCGGACCGTCTGCGTGAAATCGTGCCCGAGCCGCTGCAGGTCACCGAGCCGCTCGTCCATTACGAATTCATCCGCATGGCGGATTCGACCGGCTTCGGCGACTACACGGAAAGCGGCCAGGTCATCCCCGTCGAGTACAACGGCCAGGCCGGCGGCTATACGCTCGCGATGTATCTCGACGATCACCCGCCGATCGCCGGCGGCCGCGAACTGTGGGGTTTCCCGAAGAAACTCGCGTCGCCCACGCTGCACGTGAACACCGATCACATCCTGGGCACGCTCGACTACGGCAAGGTGCGCGTCGCGACCGGCACGATGGGCTACAAGCACAAGGAACTCGACATCGACGAGCAGACGAAGCGCCTCGCCGGCCCGAACTTCCTGCTCAAGATCATCCCGCACGTCGACGGCACCGCACGCGTATGCGAACTGGTGCGCTACTACATGCAGGACATCAAGATGAAGGGCGCGTGGACGGGCCCTGCCTCGCTCGAACTGGCGCCGCACGCACTTGCGCCGGTGGCCGACCTGCCGGTGCTCGAGATCGTCGAAGCGCGCCACCTCGTCGCGGATTTGACACTCGGCCTCGGCGAAGTCGTCTACGATTACCTGGCTCAGTAACACGTCCGCAGTCCTTTCTCCCTGTAAAACCTTTCACCACGGGAAATTCGAAATGAGCAACCTGAATGGCAAGACCGCAGTCGTCACGGGCGCCGCAAGCGGCATCGGCAAGGAAATCGCACTGGAGCTCGCGAAGGCGGGCGCCGCGGTCGCGATCGCCGACCTGAACCAGGACGGCGCAAACGCGGTTGCCGACGAGATCAACAAGGCAGGCGGCAAGGCGAT
>NZ_LOSX01000088.1:0-20871 GCF_001521985.1 Burkholderia sp. RF4-BP95
CTTTGCGCGCCGCGGATCGGTTGCGAGCCTCGCTCACGCTGTCGATAGCGAGGAAACGGCGGGCGCGCGACCGGCGCTGATGACAGACGGTTCTCCATTGGCGTCGGGCGCGAAAACGATCCGTAGCCGGATTCTGGAAGAATCTTATCGAACAGTCGGCAAGAATGTTCGCCACCTTGAACCAAACAGGAGGAATTGAGGTGCGACTTGCCATGACTGTTTCCAAGGGCGTTCGAGTAGCCGTTTCGAACCTTCTCAACCAACCACCACCGACGCGCGCGTCCGCCCCCCTTGCCCGTTCGCTCCAAAGCGTGAGCCGTGCGCCCAACACGGACCCGGCCGCACTGCGCCCATCGCAGGCAGGCAGGCGCTCGCCCGTGGCGGGGTGGAGCAAAGAAAAGCGGCCCGATCACGCGTGGGCACGCTCGTTCATCCATGATTTCGTGGGCGTCAATCGACGCATTGCCGAGTTCGAAACGGGCACGGCGTTCGCTCGCCCGTAAGGCCCCACACGTCGGTCGAGCGGACGCTTGATCGCCGGGTGCCGCGCCCGGCAGCCTCGCGATCGGCACCATTGCCCGTAGCGATGCACCCTGTGTGGTCCCGAACCAGAATCCCAATACTGGCGCGGTTTCGCGCGCAAAGTACATCAGCAGGCCGCCCGCTGTTGCTGCAACGGTCGGATCCTCCAGCGTACCGTTTGCCACCCCGGTGATCACCCGGAACACGATCACGACCGTCGACGCCACGAGCGCCAGGCTCAGCGTCGGTCGCATCCAGTCCTGCGACTGCTGCGCGGCCAGCTTGCGCGCTGTCCCGATCGACTGCCTCGGCGGCATCGGCCTGCAGGCGATGCTGTTCGACCGTCACGATCAGCTGTTGCAGCAGCCACTCGCGTTCGATTGCAATTCCTACAGTTTCAGCAGGGCGTCCGGATCGCTGGTCAGCGCCGTCGATACCGCATCCGGCGTGTGCCGGTACCGAGGGCACCGACCGCCCCACCTGCGGGGCCACCAAGCAGCGTGCCGATCACTGTCGCCGCCTGGCCGACCGCCGAAGCGATGTCTTTCCAGTCCATTCATTCCTCCCTGATTTTCGGCCGCACCCGGCTTCTCGACTCAACCACGAAGCAATTACGGGTGCCGCCAAAAACTTGGTCGCAAGGTAGACACACTGGCGCCTACCGCCGGGTACCTGCCCACTCGCCCACCATCTCGCCACTGATCTCGTCGTCAGCGACAAACATCGTTACAGCCTTGCTCGACTAGCGACTGAGAACCTTGAAGCTAGTGCAAGCCAGCGCACAGACATAGCCTTATGGCCGCTTTCTGAAAGCATATTCACGGATTTTTGAAACACAATCAACCATTAAAGATGTCGAAATGTTTTCACGACCCGACAATATCTTCGCCGCTTCATCCAATCAATTGTGATCATACACAGCCATGTTTAATATTCGCAACGCCATTTTGCACTTTCGCGCGACCCAACTCAATCATTCCACCGCCAGTGCACAACTCGCATTGCGCCTTGGCAATCGTGGATCAATTGTACAAGCGCTGATCCACATCGTGAACAAGGGCCAGGCAAGCAAGTCAGGAGAACTTTCTTCGCTCGGGGGCGTTAAGCAACGTCAAATCATGTATGCCAAACTGGAAGATGCCCTAGGCCTCGTCAGGAATTCCGGGGGACCGCCGAATATTCCAGCGGCGGACTATCTCAGGTTTTCTCCCAACACCAAGGACAATGAAGGGAATGCCCCATGTCAACGAAAGCGGTACGCTGGAGGAGTAGAGTTTCCTGACGCAACCGATCTTATTACACAGATGCGTAATGAGTATTCCAACTGCGTTGAAGAATTCAACCCAGGTTCCTACGAACAGAGGGATATCTGGACCTGTGTACGCAGCTCGGAGGAGACGCGAGAACTCGCCGAGGCTTTGCTCAAGATCCATCCGGAATTTGATCCGGAGGCGATTACCCAACAGCCTTGGACGCTCGAAGAACTTAGGTCGAACCGACATGAACAAGTAGGTGCTTGCGAAGCTCGCAAAAACGAGGGTCACGAGGAATTGTCGCTCGATCTACTCAAGCAGATTTTATGGCCGTCGAACTCGGCAGGGGAAGGCTAGCGCCGCGAGTTAGAAATTCATCAGTTGCTCCGAGAAGCCTTGCCTTTCCTCAAGGGGACTTCCTTCGGGGCGCATGGCGGGGAGGAAAGGAGTGCCGTTGACAAACGGCACTCAAACGGTAGCGTGATAGGCATGATCCTTGTCTACCGGTCCGGGTGAAATCGCTCAACGGACAGCTGAACCAACAGAGCCGTGTGGTGAACTACGTGTGGAACTTCTGCACCGACACACAGAGGCACGCACGCGTGTGACGGCTCTGCAAACTGGCTGACGACATGGTCAGCGCCATCGCATCCGATCCACCAGGAAATGCCCAGCACCTCGCCTGGTAGACTTTACGCAATCCCATAGCCGGATACCTTTCGTTCATTGGTATTGTTGCGATCGGCACCGTCCGCCGGCAATGCGACCTACACCAACGCTCACGCCAATTCATGCGGCACCGGCAGCCAGCGCACGAACTCCGCCATGTAATGCACCATCCACATCGCCATCCACGCGGCAACCAGACCACCGAACAGCAGAACAGCAATCGTCCCCGCATTGATTACCGCATTGCCGAACCGGCTTCGAACCTTCCCTACTGCTGTGCCTCTCAGTTTCGACATTTTCCCCACTCACTTTCAAAAATCGATCGCATCTTCCATCACTCGTTGGAGCCGCAGCGTGACCGTGCAAGAATTAAAATTCTCACCATTTTAGCCACCACACCATGAGGTTCGCATGACCAGCGATCTACGGAAGATGACCACTGATCAGCAACTCGATGTACTTTTCGGGCTGCATTTCGCAACGGCAGCCGCCTTGAGAGCCCTGATCTCCAACAGTCCGAACAAGGACGTGTTTCTCTCCGCCTTTGAGCTCGAACTCGCAAAAGAACTCGCCGAAGTCATCAAAACATCCCGATCGGAACTCACTGCCACCGCTGTCGCTGACTACGCAGCCATCCTGCAGAAATCGGCCGCGAAGTGTTCATCCTCGTCGTCACACACTCACCACAAACGATATTGATCGTGGTTTGCACATCGGGGTTTAAACATGACTACCTCAGTCCTTGGCATCGTCTGGTACGAAGAATCTGAATACGAACGCTGCAAAGCTTCATTCATCGACGGTGACGCGTTAGAAGGCTCGTGGGCGCAATGGAAGAAACGAGCGGACGAAATTCGTAACGAACTCGTTAAAGACGGCTTCGTGGTGATCCAGGTGCGGATCAATCCCGACACTTTCCCGGCTTGGTGTGTCTCCCAAGGGGTGCAACCAGACCACAACGCACGTACCGCCTTCGCCACTGTCGAAGCCTGCCGTGCAGTGGCCGGGCAGCACATTGGTCCCCTCGCATGACCATAGAACGGAAAATCCCTGATTGAATCCGCTCCGCAACGACGGCACGACCGGATTCCGCCGTGCCTTGCGCATACTTCCGCAATCCAAAGCGTGCGTCGCCTGATCGCAACGGCGCACCCGTGCGGAGGCGCCCCGATTGGTCGGAACCGGTTAGCTTGAATGGCCCCCGACTTAGGCGACGCGTTTAACCCTTTACCCACCCGGTCGATTTCAGTCATAGACCGTCGGCCAACGCGTGGACGCACACCCGGTGTTTTCCATGCGTGACAGGGCAGCGCGCCGCCCTACTTGCACGACATCGCGATGGTCGCCCGTCCGCCTCAGAATGCCGTCGGTAGCCAACGCCTCGAGCGCTGACAGATACAATGCACCGTCTCAACCGTGACATGCCCCGTCTCGTGTGCCTCGTCGAGTGCGGCCAGACAGTCCAATGTGTTGCGGATGGTTCATGCGACCTCCTTAAACCATCTCCAAATTTGAAACCGCCCCTCCTCCGAAATGTTCGCCGTGAACCTTGCTTGCTGGCAACGCATTACATACCGCCTAGCACGTGAGGCTTGATGTCCAGTCAGGCGGCAAGTCTCACGTCGGGCGGCCGACCGCGTCGTCAGAATCACAGGTCCGTGTCACTGGCCGCTACGAGTGCGCTCCGTACGCGCTCCGCCCTCTGCAGCCAATGGAAATCTCCTTCGGCTCCTCTGATATAGCGCCGCCTCCATCTCTTCCAGAAGCCGACGTGCCTCCGGATGATGAATGCCGTGTTTGTCAATGGCGCGCGACACTGACAGCACACCGGCCTCTATGCCTTCACGAACCGGACCATTGATCGCCGTTCGTTGCAGCATCAACCTCGGCTGTTCACCTCCGATGCCATGCTCGTCCGCAATCTTGTAGCAAGACTCCCCCGCCTTGACCCGCTCCCCTGCCCTGCCCATGACAGCGATGTTCTCCAAAACAAAGAGACTTTCACTCTCGCGAATGCCATATTGACTCGCCACCTTATCGCAACGGTCTCCGTGCCTCACGCGCATGCCTGCGAGGCCACCGATCGACATGCGTTCAAGCAAGAGACGGGACGACTGCTGACGCAGCCCAAATTTCTGCGCAATTGTCTCGCAATTCTGGCCGCGACGGGCTTGCTTCCCTGCTGAACCTAGCGCAACTGATCGACGCTCGAGTTCGGCCACGGCCTCAGTCATTGTCACTTGATGCTGGCGAGCAACCAATTCGCACGATTCATTTTCTTCCACGCGCCTTCCTGCATGGCCCGGAATCGCCTCCCATTCCAATGCCAGCCGCGCGTCCTGGCTCTTGATTTGGTACTGCTGCGCTACGTCGCCGCACGGCGTTCCGTCTCTCACCGCCGTTGACGCCGGGCCATTGCAGGCGACAAGAATTTCCACATATTCCAACACTTCCGGGTCACGCAGTCCGAGTTCGCCTGCAATGTCGTGTGTCGCGTCACCTGCCGCCACGCGACGCGCTACGTCGGCACTTTCCGCAGCGATAATTTCCAGCTTGAGCCCTGCCAAACGCGATCCAACACCAAATCTACGCCTGATCTCATCGCATGAATCACCTTGCCTGACTCGCTCCCCCGCAGGCCCTTCTACAGAAAGCAGTTCCAAATCCACCCGATCAGCCTCCTGGCGAATGCCACAATCTTCCGCCACAACCTCGCATGATGCACCCTCTTTGACGCGTCGCGCCGCTTCGTTCCATCGAGGATTGGCAGACACCCTTTCATCACGCGTTCCGCACGACGATGTGCCAGTCTGGGTCATTGGCATTGCCATCCTACGCCTCGGAATGGCAATTGCTAACTCGCTGGCCCCGGCAGATCCGAAATCCGGGAATGACAAAGCTCGAATAGGTGCATTCACAACCCTCTTGAGCCTCAACGGGATTTCGACTGCTCCGGCACTCGAATGACCTTGCACGGCTTCATTCGAAGTCCGCGAAGAGATGAGTGAGCATTTTCTAGTGAAACGATTAACGGGTATCATTTCCATCACCTCAGAATGAGGAAAGGTATACTACATGCGAATATCCAGGCTACTTCAAAAAACCGTCTTACCCTATCGCGATCACCCCTACAACTACAGCGCATATTTTTAAGCACATCTATCATGTTTCGCCCTCATTTCACGAGTACCTCCAAAGCCTGACCTGGGGTTTTCCCTGCAAGGCGGGACACTTTGGCACTGTTAAATTAATGATGCGGCGGCCCACCGGAACTCCCGAGGCGAGCGGTATTTCAGTGCTTTATGTGAGTTGCCCCGAGAGCCCACCAGTTTGGAAACGCCAATCAACCCATTTGCACCAACGCTCAAACCCACAAGCCGGCATGCGCTTAAGCAAATGTAAAACTTCTACAAATTGGCTTCAAAGGGGTTGCGTGGTCCGACAAAGGTATTACGGCAGCAGCCGATTTTGTGGCATGGGCATGGAAATTATCCACCAGCGTGCGGCGGAAGCCCTGAGGGATGGTATGAAAGTCGCCTCCTCGCCGGCGGGATCGAAGTAACCTTGTCCTCGCCAGGCATCCCTTGCGGCTCGCCGCTCAGCGCGCCATTCCTTTTCGAATACCGCGGGACCGAGATACACGAGCGTAGAATGCAACAAATGAGCACCGCAGAAGTGCAACCAATCAAATACTGTGCGCGCCGTCGATGCACACAAATCAATGTCTCCAAAAAAGCAGAAATATTAAAGCCTCACCGAGACGAACATGTCTCAATGTAAAATATTCTCGCGATTTCATGCCTTCACCTGCCCGTCCGGAGTGGACCATGATCTTTCTAGATAATCAAAAAACGACATACCGAGTATCAAAAATCAGTCAATCAACCTATTTAAGGATTGCGAATGAACCCCGCATGTGCGAGCGCAACGATCCCCCAATCGCTCCTGATCCAACGCGAGGCCAAACCAGCAGGCACGGATATCGTGTCGCTATTGCGAGCAAACATGACAAATATCACTAACGCGCCCGCCCAGTTTGGTACAAAAGAGAACGCTCGGCCCGACGTCGTGACTCAGATCGTTTCGAGACCAAATGCCGTGCCCTCGCCCAAGATAGACGAGCATACGTCCAGGATGCTTGACGCACTGCTTGTAGATCCTGCCGATCGCGCGCAAGAGGATACCGGACAGAGCATCGGCCGGATTTCGGGCACTTTTCTCGGCACGCCGTATGGCCCCGGCACGCTAATTGGTTCGGCTACATTGCCAGAAGAACTGGTAGTCAATTTCTTGAGCATGGACTGTTTTACTTTTCTCGAGTATGTAGAGGCACTCCGGAGATCCATCACAAAGGAGAGCTTCATCTTGAGACTTATCGAAACCCGCTACGTTAGAAACGAAGTCAATTTTCTGCGCCGCAAGCACTTCTTCACCGATTGGGCTCACGTGACACACCCGATTGCGGACGACGTCGCCGGTAATGTGAGTAAACATTCACAAACGACCGAAAAAAAACTCAACCAGAAAGACATCGACGAAACATACATCCCGGGATTACCCGTGGTGGAACGCCCTGTCACATACATCCCTGCCAGGTTCATCGACCTTGACGTCGTCGAGCGACTGCAAACCGGGGATTACATCGGAATTTATGCACCACAGGCCGGGCTGGACGTTTCCCACGTCGGAATTTTCGTCGTGACTGATCACGGGCCAATGCTACGCCACACGTCCTCGATTGAGCATCGGGTCTCCGATTCACCTTTTATCGAGTACGTAGAGAAAAAAACCGGCATCGTGGTACTTCGCCCCCACCACGATTTCGCTTTAAGGCGAGGATATTCACAAACCTGAGGCGTCATGTGGGTGTTAGGTGACATTGCACTCCTGGAAAAAGAATCCCATGCTGACCTACATACGCATGGATCATTTTGCCGATCTTCTCGACCACATTCCCCCTAGCATGGCAATCGAAGCCATCGGTGGCGATGGCACCTGCGACACCAGGCCGTGCCATGCGCAGATTACAGCGAGCGGCGCTGTCCGGTCGATTCCACAGTGTGAAGGTCCCGACGTCGTGGCTAGACAAACGCCTGGCGCAGCTTGACGCAATGCCGCAATCAACGCTATCTCAAAAAGCATCAGCCGTACATGGAGGCAAGCGAGAGGCTACCACCAGCGCTCGCTAGCCGAGACCTCAATGTGACGGCTCAAGATCTTCACGAGCGCCTTCGTATGGGCTCGCGTGAGCGGCTCTCAAGCGACGACCGAAGTATCGATTCGTGCAGGTGTGCTCAATCGCATGGCGGCACACCCTCGAGAGCAATCCGTCCATATCGCCTGAGATCGAAAACGTGAGGTTCACCCTGCCCTCAGGAGCGATTTATGCAAAACCACCGATTAACCCGCCGATGCTCCCCTTCAATTGAAAAATTTTACAAATCGGCACCAAATACACCTTCGCTCATAGAAATCAATCAAGAAACATCACGCAGTTGGATATTTTTCGACACCATATTCCGATTCCGAAGGCTATTTCACCACCATTCAGCATATTCATTCGCTCACTCATCAACTCGAACATCTCAACGATCGCGACCATCACCCGAAATAGTTTATTGACACCTCGATCTCATGCCACTAGCCTTTCCGTACTCCAGCCGCTTGTCTAACAAACATTACTGCATAACCAAGATGCACCTCCAACACAAAGGAAGACTTATGCCAATCAATAACAAAATTTCAATTATCTTTGGTGGCAAATCCCCCGAACACAAAGCGTCACTCGAATCATTTCGACATGTCCGGGATGTCATTCAGTCCAGTCCTTCACTCGATATAGATTGCATTTACTACGTCAACCGAGACAACAAGGTAGTCATTGCACCCTATCGCGCCGAAGAAACGGTCGAGGACTATGCGTGGAAGACAGGCGCAGTACCCTACTGGAGAGCTTTGGAACAAATGGCCGCCAGGAAGACATACGTTTTAAATCTCCTGCATGGCAACTATGGCGAGGATGGACATATTCAAGGCGCGGCCTCCATGATGTCCATCCCCGGCAGCTTCGGCCCGGTCTTGCCAGCCAGCCTTTCCATGAGCAAAGCTCATATGAGCCAGTATGTGGCCAAAGTTCACCCTTTGGCAAAGATGCCACGAACCCTGATCCTGTCCGAAGAAGATCAAACCCCTGCCAGCAACCAGATCGAGGAAACATTTCACGGGTGTAACATCGTGTTGAAGCCTAATTCGCTGGGAGCATCGTTATTCACGAATCGCTATCAGGTGGATAATTACAGCATCAGCGAGATACAGGATAACCTCGACACAATCTTCGAATTCGATCGCCATGCATTGGCTCAAGATTATATTGCAGGAGACGAATATTCGGTAGGATGCATCCAGTTCAACGGGGTCGTGACGGCATTACCCGTGGTGAAAATCAAGACCGCTGGCAACTTCTTTGGTCATGAGCAAAAGCATCGACTCGGAAAAGCCAAGAAGACAGTCATTACGGATGACGTAGAGATCACACGAACAATGAAACAACTATCCCGCGACATTTTTGAAAGCGTCGGATTCAAAAATATGTGCCGCTTTGACTTTATCGTCACACCTCACGGCGATATCGTTTTTCTTGAGGCGAATCCGATCCCAGGATTGATGCGGAACAGTATTTTCCCAAAAATGCTCGAGGCCGCCAATATCTCGCTGGACGATGTGATTTTACAATTTCGCGAAAATTACTTCAGCGAACCAGGGAAAAAGAGCTACGCCAATTATTACATCGAGTAAAGGAGGTACGTACATGAATCGACTCGGATTGATCGGAGGGGTGAGCTGGGTATCGACCATGGAGTATTATCGCCGGCTGAATTTGCGCGTCCAGCAGGGCGACGGGTCACACACATCGGCCGACCTGGTAATGGTCAGCCTCAACTTCAAGGCTATCCTGACCTGTCAGAAGACCGGTGATGAAGATGGCGAGTATGCGATCCTCGCAGACGCCGCCCACATCATCGAACAAGCCGGCGCAAGCAAACTGCTCATCTGCTCGAATACAACTAGCCGTACTTGCGACCGTCTGCAGACGCATTTCAATCTCGAGGTCGTCAACATCATCGATTCGACCTTGGCACACATCCGGCGATGTGGCTACACGCGGGTGGGTCTGCTAGGAACAAGGTATGTCATGGAGGACACCTTTTATCGAAAGCGACTCGAGGATGCCGGCATCGAAGTCGTCACCCCCAAATGCGTTGACCGCAACGCGATTCATAACATTATTTATCAGGAACTGTGCCGTGGAATATTTTCGCCGATCTCGCGAGAGATTTTTGAGAATGTCATCAAGCAATTCGCGCAATCTGGCATGGATGCCGTGATTTTGGGCTGCACCGAGATTCCGCTCGTTTTTCCGCATCTTCCCTCTCATGGCGGCATCGCCATCATTGACTCGATCGACGCGCACCTCGACGCGGCGGTAGGTATCTCATCCCAATACATCCCGCACAAGGAACCCGACTTTGGACTGGCGTCAAACTCTGTGTTTCCTGGCGATCCTCGCGCTCGTCACTGTCCGGACCCTATTGCTCAAACGGGCGGTTGACTATGTTTCCCCCGACACAACAGCCTTCCTGGCCGGCGCTGGCACCCTTGTCAGTATTGCCGCGTGGGGCGGGGGGTATGTTGCATTTCACCACGTGCCGGTGTTCTCGTTCGATCGTGTCGGCGTACTTGTCGGTTTGCTAAAGGGGATATTGCTGGCATGCCTGATGCTCACTCACCAGCGATTGATTGGCCGAAGTCTGTCCGTCACCATCTATGCCTTTCCTATCGCGGTCGGTCTCATCGCCGTAATCGAAGCACGTTGCTTCGACACCTCGTTGTCGCCCGGCGCAATTGGCGCAATCGGCATACTGTTTGTTTCCGGGCTTGCGTTTTGCCACTATGGTCACTTGTCCACCATGACGCTGACCGACAAGCGGCGCTTCGCCCAGCTGATCCTGCTCATCGTCGCCTTTGGCGTATGCGACAAGATCGGCATCCCGAAAATAGGCTGGCCGTCGTACTTGCTTTTCACCGGAGTCGGAACCATCGCCGTCACATGGCCCGCACGGTATCGTCTGGCAGATCAATCGGTCCGCACAGCACTGTTCATTGGTGGGGTTTGGGCATTACCGGAACTGTTTTTCAACTATGCGCTTCAGGCATGGTTGCCGGTCGCCTACGGCTATTTGGCCATCGCCCTTCGCGTTCCCGTCCTGATGGTCATATCAGCACGAACCTACGGTGAGGGAAAAATGCGAGAACAACTTGTATTTGGTCTGATGGCGATGGCTGGCGTGGCCATGCTTTTCGTACGGTGAACAAAATGATAAAAATCGTCCCATATTTTTCGCAGTGG
Source organism: Burkholderia sp. RF4-BP95 (assembly GCF_001521985.1). Classification (NCBI taxonomy): domain Bacteria; kingdom Pseudomonadati; phylum Pseudomonadota; class Betaproteobacteria; order Burkholderiales; family Burkholderiaceae; genus Burkholderia; species Burkholderia sp. RF4-BP95. The sequence continues at coordinate 10,852 of NZ_LOSX01000088.1, forward strand.
GAATCCAGATCCCTCGTCGGCAAGTTTCTTACGCGTGATATCTTGCCCGAAGACGACCCGCTATGGTATCAATCCGGCGCAGCAAGCGCCGCCGAGTATGCCCGGTGGAGTCCGAACATCTGCGGCATGGCATGCCTCAAAATGCTCCTGGCTTACCGCCTCAATATCACCGTGCCCCTGCTATACCTCGTCCGAGAAGCAGTCAAATTCGGCGTCTATCGCCCCGAACTTGGGGACAGCGGCATGCGGCTACTATACGCCCCCTTCGTCAACTGGGTGAACACACGCTACGCGCTAAATGCCGAAGTAGTCGAACGCACCCGCGCGATAGCAGTCGAGCCGTTGCTACGGACCGGCCACGTGCTAATCGCCTCGGTCCATCCGTCGATTCGACATGCGCCGACCATCACACCATCGGCGCGGGGTGGCCATCTGGTTCTAGCATTCGATGTCGATCGTCAATCCGACGAATGGGTATTTCACAATCCGTCCGGACTATCTGTCGAAACGCAGGAAAACGTCCGCTTGCCTCGACTTATATTTGAGCAATTCTTTGCCAATCGAGGCATTTTGATCGCCCCATAGCAAATGCCACCACGGGGCGATCCCCCCGCCAATGGCAGACTTGATCGCGCCGCGTAGCGAATTCTGACCTGATCTGTCGCATCGGTCAGGCGGTACCTATGGTGCCCAATCCTTCGCAAGAATGTACCCAACGCGATCGACGACTTGGCATTCCGCGTAGTCACAGGGGACGACCAGGTAGCGTCTGACAATTCATGGAGTCTAAACCATGATTCGTATAACTACATTTTTCAATCTTATCGTGGCAAGTGTCGTGGCTGCGATCCCATTCTTTTCGGGATGCGGCGGATCAGACGATCCCGGCCCAATCAGCGTACCTCAATGCAGCGGCGGGAATTGCCCGCCAAGCGGAGACGACACGACACCGCCGGTTCAGACGAGCCTATGTCCCGAAGCCCTTGACTACACAACGGAGTACACAGGTGGTTCGGGAAGTGGTGAGTATGTGAAGGTGCGATTCGATACTACAAAAAACACCTATCGGATGCAGTTTGTCGCGTCATCGGTGCCGACATCGCCCGGCCAGATCAATGCAACACGGGCCGGCCTCACCATCGAAGGCGCGTTCCATCATCCGACCAATCTGCCGACTGCCGAACAGAACCGATGCGCCTTTGTGCTTGACAGCGGCGCAACGCAAGATGGGCTCTACGCTGCTCACATCGATCATCGTGATCCTCCCATGCTGTTCGTCGGCCAAGGTGTGGTGGGAGGTGGCATACCCGGTGCGTCGATCCAGTTCAACGGTATCGAAATCCAACCTGATGTCATGATCGGTGCCGTGCCCATGCGGACATTTGACTTCTTCCCTTTCATTGGGTTCTCGGAAACCGAAACGGATTTTGCAAAGATTGCAGGAACTTACAACGAAGTCGGCTTGCATCTGTCGCCGACCGGCACCAGCTACCAAACCGCACAGCCGCAAGGCTGGCAGCCCGATGTTGTGAACTGGATCGAAACGTTCACCCCAGACGGAACGTGCACGCCCACGCCTGGCAGCGACTACTCGTGCCGAACGACCGGTACCGCATGGACCCTGCGTCGACGTATCGACGGCTCGGCTGATAACGTGTTTGTCAGTGAGGCCCAGCCAGGCCAACCATACGCTCTAGCCGGCCAGGGTCAACCGCTCGTCGTGAATAGCCCGAGCCAGGCGCACGGGATCATGATTGTCGGAAAATTGAAAGGCATGCGGATACCCATTGTCATTCGTGTCGGCTACTCGCATGTCCAACCGAATGACCCGCTCGGTTCCGTGGCAGATGCTGAAGTGGGTCTCTCGCTGCTGACGCCGGCACAGACCGTCGCACCCGGCGCGCTCAAAGGCGGCTTTATCGGTGCGACGAGCGCCTCGGCATGCGGCGTAGTCGCATACGACGGAGTGAGCGGCGCCCCAGCGCAAAGCGGTACAGCGTTTGACGGCACGAAACCACATCCGAATTTGCCGGGCAACTACAACGGCACATTCTTCCTGCCCGCTGCCGGCAATTGCACGGACGGCTCGGCCGTCTCGACATTGGAGACGAACTATACGTCGACGCTGTTTCAGGGTACGACAGCTGCGTTCATCGATCCGCAAACGTCAACCGAAACAGGCATGTTCTCGCTTGACTACTCGCAGTTGACACCGGGCAAGATCAAGGTGACGGCAATGCGTGACTTCAATGCCAAGAACGCCAACGGCAATGTATCGATCATCCATCAGGGTGATACCGGTTGGGCGGTCGAAATCGGCAGCGTCTATGCCATGGTCGTCAATGACAACCACGTCAACCCGTTCTTCACCGTCGGAGCATTCGTTCAGTAACGATCCGACATGATGTGTGACACGACATGTCCCCCACCTCCCAGTCAAAAGGATCTCCATGATCAAAAGACAATGGATTGCCGCAAGCCTATTCGCGCCGATGCTTGCGTCTTGTGGTGGTGCGGACGATCCACCTCCGACGCCGAGCGTCCCGCTTTGCGCGCAGCAAATCGATTACGGTACCGCATTCTTCGGCGGCTCGGGCTCGGGCGAACTCGTCAAGGTCCAGCTCGACACCACGAAGTTGACCTATCGGATCACCTACCTCGCGTCACCGGTGCCAGCGACGACGGGTACCGTGTCACCGACTCGCGACACCACACCCAATAATGTGTTGAGCGGCACGTTGACTGATGAGACCGCACTGCCTACGCAAAAGCTGAATCAATGCACGTTCCGACTCAATGCTGCCAGCCTCGATCCCGCACGACCAGCGCGTTTGTTTCTCGGGAAGGGCGTGCTGGGCGGTACGATTCCAGGCGCGACGATCCAATTCGACGGTGTCATTGGTGTCGGCCAAATCCCGAAGACAACATTCCCGTACTATCCGTTCATCAGTTTCTCACAACTAGAAACCGACCCATCAAAAATCGCAGGTTCATACAACCAGCTCGGCTACCACCAAGTGCCGTCACAGCGCTTCGCCTCGGTACCCGTCGATCAGTCTATGACGATTCACGCTGATGGCAGCTATGTCGAGACCGATAACCTCGGAATTAAGAACGGAGGCGTACCGCTCGCATCGTCGGCGACGGTTAACCAAAAGTTCGTACTGCGCGTCGACGCGCCCGTATTTCAGTCGCTGAACTACCAGCCGCAGATTCCTGCGACGCTCGTATCGGTGGCCCCAATCAAGGCCGGGCGCGCCATCCTGATCGTCGGCAAGCTGCACAATCAGCTCGTGCCGGTCTTCATCCGCACCGGCTCCGCCAACGCAGACCTCACTCAAGGGGCACCATTCTCGGACGATGAATCGGGCATCTCGATTCTGAGTCCGCGCAATGCGATCGCACCAGGCTCTCAAGACGGCGAGTACACAGGCGTCGACAGTCAGTTCGACTATCGCGCAACCGCTCTCGTTGGCGCACAGGCAACGCTGCTTGATCCATTCCATGCTTCGCAGGCCGGGCTCGCTCTGGCGCTTGATCTCGACTTCACGCAACAGGTACCGGGCCTGGTCACGTCTAGGCACGCGGATGCACCGGGTCCGTCGACCGGCAAGTTCGTGTTCACGGGGGGTGTATTCGGCTTCCTCGACACGAGCATCGCTGGCAATCCATATTTCACGATCGGTGCATTCGTGCAGTAACGCCTGCAAACGCAACCTGCGAGAATATTTCATGAAGAAACTGTTTGCCGCCGGTATCTCCGCTACGATTCCGATGCTTGCATCCGCTCAGCAGGCGGGCGACAACGTCGCGACACTTGGCTGGCTGCACGTGATGCCGCAGGGATCCGGCGGGCCATTCACGACCGATGTCGTGAACGCACCGATCAACGGTCCGCTACGGCTGCCGGGTTCATTCACGTCGCCCGGTACCGGCCTGGCCGTCAACAATGCGGACACGGTGGGTCTCACGCTCACGCGTTTCTTGACCGATCACATCGCGGTAACGTCGGTGCTCGGTCTGCCGCCGGAATTCGCGCTGACCGGGCATGGTGTCATTCGGCCATTCGGGCCGAGCGGCTCGCTCGGTAATGTCGACCTCGACAAACTGTCGAATCAACCAGCAGTAAAGAACGTGCGGCAGTGGAGTCCGGCGGTAATTCTGCAGTATTACTTCAACGCGCCAAATGCGCGTTTCAGACCATTCGTCGGGATTGGCGTTGCCTACAGCTGGTTCACGAACATCGAACTGAACAGCAACTTCGCGCACGACGTGGCCGAGAATCTCGGCAGCGTATTGGCCGCAGGCGCTGGCAAATCGGGACCAACGTCAGTCGAGGCGAAGGCGAAACCATCATTCACACCGGTTTACAACATCGGTGCGAGCTATGCGATCAATAACCACTGGGCGCTGACTGCAACACTATCGTACATGCCGCTCAAGACCTATGCATCGACGATCATCAAGGCGGCGGACGGCTCGACGCTCGCGACCACGCGAACCAAGCTCAGGGCGGATCCGCTGATCACGTTTATTGGCGTTTCCTACAAATTCTGACCCTCCGGGTGCCCGACGCCTGCTCTGTTGAGTTCCTCGCAGCCAGCAAACTTATTCGTTTTGCACGCTGCCCTTACGGCAATTCGCCGCCATTCATCAAAAGAGGCTAGTACTATGAAGACTCGCAAGCTCGTTTCACTTGTCACTGTGCTCGCACTGTCGCCCGCACTTGCCACACCTGCATCCGCCGTGGTTGTCACTCGTGCAGACGGTCAGCCGATGAATCCCAATGGTGAACCTTTTTCTGCATCTGGGATATCAACCCTCAGCAAGTCGACGATCAGCGCAAACTGCACGGCAACGTTCAATGGCACGATCACGGCAACTGGCATCGTAACGATCACGTCGACGCAGTTCACCGGCGACGGAACTTGTAAGTTGATCTCGGGCACCGCATCAAGTACATCTCCATGGACGGGACAAGCTGACAGTGCGAGGCAATTGTCAATCAATAACGCCAATGTAAATGTGGAACTGCTTGGGCCCTGTGGGCCGAGCAAGGTTGTGACGGAGTGGAGCAATCCGAACTCGTCACTGACATTCAACAACGCGGTGCTGACACCAGATTGCAAGGTGAGCGGCACGATATCGACATCACCCAAGTTCCACGTGCAATAACGATCCACACTCGCTCTACGCGTTACGGTGCCGGGCGTGTTCAAGCACGCCCCGGTACCGTCCTTGGGACCGTGCAAGGACGGGCCGACATGAGCCCATGTTAGGACACGTCCGTGTCATCACGTCTGCAAGCTCGACCGGATCATTTGATTCATCACGCACACCGTATGAAGTACGGCAAACGTCTGCGCCTGCGTGACCTTGGATGTCATCGCTCGATGCTGCATTCTAGGCGATTTCGTTAGAACGGGGAGGCGCCCTCCTGCCCATCGATATGCTGCCGGACTAGAATCATCCACGCGCGACATGTAACCCTCATCGATCAGCGCGCTTATCCTGCCACGTATCGCGCGCTCGGACATCTCCAGTGCCGATGCGATATCCGCTACCGTCATGCCATTTTTTCCCGCTCTTTGCTTCACGAAATCGCAAATATCCCAGTTCTGTTGGTTCATGTTCTTTCTCCATTTTTGCAGAATCACATCACGAATAGACTCGTAAATATCGGGAAACGTTCCGCAAACCACGATGACATATATGCAACTGACACCCGCAAAGACAGATCGCGCAACAAGCCCTGCCACCGCGAGAGCCATGCCCCAATCAGCCGACAAACCGGCACCTCACGAATCCTCCACGTTGACAGGCGACACTAGTCTCGCATTGATTCGCACTACTAAATGAAGCAACGTCATTCATCGGCGGGTCGATGCATCCCATGCGCACGGTAGTCGAACCGAAAACGTATGCATGATACTTACTCTCTCGATTAACGAAAGTCGGGCGCTCCATCAGCTGCGCCTCTTTCATTCTCGCTAGCGGCCTTGCGGTATGTCGGCTCAGACAGCCTCGACGTTCATATTTAACCTCTAAGATCCACTGACTGACGAGCTTCAGATCGGAGGCTAAAGAATTTAAACCGTTTCCACACCACTCGAGGCAGCGATCATGTTCCTCGTTCAATGGATCGTTGATTGTGACAAGAAAATCGACATAACAAAAATGCACCACCAACCTCCTCTGGCTTGCTGGCGCCCTGTCCGTCCAGGCATACGAGCCAACACAGTTCCGGATGGGACGCGAGCGCATTCTCGATCTTGATCCGATGCTACCAATTGCACCGTAATCGCATATGAAGGTGAACGATTTCAGCATCCCCAGCGTCTTCGCCAGCCTGATCAAAACCTCGTCCGCCATCGGTGGATCACTCAAGAGGTCAAACTCATCCGGGTCACCGTAGTTGGTATCGTCGCAGATGAATTCACGCGCACGACCGCCTTCCCGGCACATCGCCAGCAACAGCACGACGCACAGCCTATCTGAAATTCTGCATGCCCGCGCCGTGCGTTCCCACTGCCCACTCAAGCCCGCCAACAATTCGGCGAGTTCCAAATACGATGTTCCGGAACTCGACAACGGCGTTCGAGCGAGTGTTAGATCTGACGCAGAAGGCGCAACTTCGTGAAAGCCAGAATCGGAATTGCGTGCAGCATTTTCGGCACGCATCAGAATTTCCGCCGACTGACGAAAGGGCACTGCATTCCTTGATGCCGTGCCTGCACGCGCTACTTTTACGCGAAAATGAAAACCACAAAAATGCATTCCTGATTCGTGACAATTGGGAGCGTATTCTTCGCGACGCGGACGTGGAAGACTTTGGCGGCTTTATGATCTGAAGTATCCCGATACGACCGCTGCTTTCACGGGCTACTGCTGGCATAGCGCTCCCTTATCCAACCTCATGCTCCGTTACGGAACCTGAATTGTCGCGCGCCACGTTGCATCTCGCTTGCCGAGAACGCTCAATTGAGACTTCGCTCACGTGCTACCGACCGTTTGTACGCGGCACCCAACGGGCCAGCGCGAAGCGCTAGAAGTTCTGACTCGGCGGGGTCCCTCGCAACGTAAGGCATGTTGCTAACTGCGGCTGGGGCGCCGGGCGGCCACCTATACGCTCAAGCAACCAAAGAGGGGGCGGAGCCTGGGCGAGCAGCTGATGTCGGCCTCGTAGGAAGTGCCGCACTTCGGTTACGGGCGAATGTCGACCTGGCTGGCGATGGGCAAATCGCGCGTGTGGCGCATGTGGCAGGCCTTGCAGCTCAACATTCCGCGACGGCACCCTCGCCGTCGTCGTTGTGACAACGACATTCGCCAACCCGGTGCGACACAGCCCAATTCGGTATGGAGCTACGACTTTGTGCACGACCAGTTGGTGGATGAGCGGGCATTGAAGATGCTTTGCGTGATCGATGAATACACCCGCGAGTGCCTGGCGATCGAAGTCGGCGCCGGCTTACAGTCGCAGGATGTGATCTTGACGCTGTCGCGACTGATGCGGTTGTACGGCAAACCCGCGTTCGTTAGGTCTAGCTACGGCGCTCAATTTACCGCTGCCAAGGTCATGCGCTGGCTGCGATACGCTGCAATCGGTCCGGCCTTCATCGCGGCTGGCAGTCCGTGGCAAAACGGGTTCGTCGAGAGCTTCAACGGCAAGCTGCGTGACGAATTGCTGAACCGGGAATGGTTCCGCAGTCGTGCCGACGCAAAGGTGCTCATCGAACGCTAGCGGCAGTTCCACAACGAGCGCCGGCCCCATAGCGCGCATTACTATCAACCTCCCGCCACGGTCCGTCAAGCCTGGCTGGATTCCGATAATATCGACGCGAGACTCACTGCCTGATTGATCACAGAATTTCGCCGCAGGTCAAGGTCACGCTGAACCGCATGACTTACATCTATCCCGAAGTATCGTCCAAGGAGCGCATCGTTGTTCGCATATCGGCGCTGGCGAACCAGTCCACCCGCCCCATGCGTTGCCACGCCGCACGATCGATTGTGGCATCGTCACCCTCGGGGGGGCGATTACCCGGATCGTCGAATCCCCCCCAAAAATCAGCCGAGTCCGATCAAACTTTATCGACATTCCGATTCAAACGAACTCGGGCCGCTGCCAATATTCGTTCGCGGGCGGCCATTCTCGACTGCCCGCTCTTCTGGCCCTCCTGATCGCCCGCCTGTCGGGCAGTGTTTTTTCGCCAGCTTTTGGGTCCTCCCTTCTTGCACCTCCAGGACCGCAACGCACGGAAGGCCGTGGATGACCTCCACGGAGGGCCCACCCACATGATGGCGATACATGTCTCGGCACGACACCACCGGTTTCGCGGCGCCTGGCGGCCCGCATCGGAGATGGCATACCTCCATCTGAGGCTGCCGACGCGGGAAAGCAGCCCGTTGAGGGTATCGGACACCTGGATGGCTGGCGTTATTGACTCGAGGAAATCATGCGGCATGCTGGCGATGTCTGCCCAAAGATCTCTCGTGCCCAACTGTGCGCCGCTTTGCATGGCGTGCTCGGTGGCGGATTGGCGGCCTTCCTGGTGCACACGGTCTTGTCATGGAGACCCTCCCTCGCGATCGGCAGCCTCGCATTGATCGCCTTCATGGCAGGCTTAATGCTTCGCGGCTCGGCCGATACACCGCCAGCTGATGCCGGACATCGTCCTTCGGATGACCTGCACGCTCTGAAAGCGCGCGTGCCCCAATGGTTCGTGCCCATCGTCCTCGTCTTCTGCCTGACTACCGATCTCGCCATTGACACAGCGGCCGGGAATTGGAGTCCGCTGATCGCCGGCATCCAGGCCGTCTATCGCCTATTCGATGCGCTGCCGATCGACCATGGCGCCCCAAGCCCGGCGCCGCGCACTCCCGCGGCGCGTCCGTCGCAGTCTCGCAATCGTCAGCCCCGATTCGTCCGGATCTGATTGACACTGCCGGCGCCGCCGATTTCAATCCCGGTCGCATGAACGATGTGGGTAGGGCCCCAAGGCGCCTGTTCTGCCTCAGGCTACGCACCAAATCAGCCAATTCCGACGCCGAATACTCGAATTTCCGATGTTCGACACCCGGCTCGCCGCACATCATACGCCTGCGGGTCGCTCCTTTTCCGGCCTGCGAGTCGTAACTACGTTGGGGGATCTGCCGCCCGGAACATCGGGCGGCGCTACTACCCCCGGTCACGGACTCTCGATCTCGGCTCGGAATGACTGCTCTCCGTTTCCCATTGGTGGGCAATCTCTGCCAATGGCCCTCTCTCTTCCCGAAATTCCGCCTTGTAAACGGCAAAATTGCGCACACCGTCACTTTCCTGAAAAAGGTCACAAAATGGCATTTCAGCGTTCGGACGGAAAAAGCTTTGACTTCCTCACTGACTCCACCAATCCCCGAATACGGCGCAGCATGCGGAAAGGCCAGCCACATCATCTCGTCCTTGGTCTCTAGCAGGTGTTTGGAAGATAAGCTTTACTTACGCCTCGACCCGTTCACAGTGTTCAGAACAGCGATCATGGTGACAGATAGAAGAGCTTCAAGTCCTCCTTCCGGGCCATTACGAAATCCCGGATCCGTTTGTCTTTAAATGAGGGCTTATCCGCAGCGAGCCTCGAGCGACAGATAAAATCCAGAAACACGTCGGCAGTGACGGCTCATCGATCTCGAAGTTGTCAGCGAATGCGGCGACAGGCCAATACCTGTGCACACCTGGATCGTCACGTCGGACGCGCGCCGCAAACGAAAAAAGCAACGAGGCGTAAAGTTGAAAGTGAAATTCCGATCGTACTACTGAGGCCGAATGGCCCAGTTTGCGCCCATTGCGCGCGCGTTTGGATCGTGAACATCGAATTCTTGAGTGACCGTATCACACAACTCGCCGTTTATCACACGCTGTACCGCAATGCTGCTTTGGTCTTCAACGACAGCTTATCCCAAGTGAAATGTAAGCGTGGAGCCGATACCGTGTTGACGGCGTGAGTTACCGGTTTCCCCAACGATTGGAAGCCATGCGTAGCA
>NZ_LOSX01000089.1:0-548 GCF_001521985.1 Burkholderia sp. RF4-BP95
CGCGCGAGCAGCTCCTGCATCGCGGTGTCGTCCATGGCCGGTTGCGCTTCGAGCAGCATCTCGATTGCTTCGTCCGGCGTCGCGCCTCGGCGCAGCGCAGCAATCGCCGGCCCGATCGTCGCGCGCAACGCGTCCGTGATCTCGTCGGCCGGCAGCGCCGCGATGGTCTGATCCAGCTCGTCCTGGTCGGGATAGACAATCTCGCCGGCCGCGTTGCGCAGCACGGCGCGATAGCGCATCTTCGCGGTGCGCGGCTGCTCGTCCGGTCGTTCCTCGGGCGGCAGCCCCATCGGCGGCTTGGGCACCGACAGGATGTCCTCGTCGTCCTTCGGCTCGGGAATCATGAGCTTGTCCTGCGCCCACTGACGCGGCACCTTGACGCCAGCGCCGACCAGCTTCGGCAGCGCGTCGGCGTACAGGGCCAAGTCTTCGGCATCGCGCGTATCGAACTCGAAGCGCGGGCAGCGGCGCGGATCGGACGCGCCGAAGTTCAGCGCCGACAGCATGTAGCAGAGGTTCGTGAGCGTCCGCTGCGCCTGGCGCGCGTC